>JBAYCO010000245.1:0-6404 GCA_041668685.1 Victivallaceae bacterium
CATGCAAATCCAGATATCCCCAGTTGGCCCCGTTGCTATGGTTTCGACGGTCTTGGGAAGAGGCCGCCTCCCTGGGATCGGCAAAACAGTCGCCGACCAGTAAACTGTCGGGCTCTTCCGTTATTCTTTTCGGCGCTGATGGTACATATTGGTAATTCAAATGTCCCATATAATTATATTCGGAAACGCAGCGCGGCGTGTCCCCGGTAGTATCATATGGTTTGGCCATCATAGTATTTGCCGGACAATCCGCAAGCGCCCAGTTCGTCAGATAGTGCGGAAACAGATTTGTCGTGTCATAGCCCCAGTTATAAGGCGCCCGGTTGCTGTAGCGGTTATTGGGAAGCCAACTGTTATAATCATCAGCATAGAGGATAAACGCGGTGCCGCACTGTTTCAAATTATTCACGCATGCCGTCTTTTTAGCCAACTCACGAGCCCGGGCTAAAGCCGGCAGCAACATTGAAGCAAGGATTGCAATGATAGCAATCACGACGAGCAATTCGATGAGGGTGAAATTCTTTTTTTTCCGCATTTTATTTTCCTTTTGTTACTGGTTATAATTTTATTTACAAGACATTAATTATTTCCGGTTTATGGCATCTGCTTTTCAATGCGGTACTTTCCCGCTCTATTAATATGTGAGGCAAAACAATATGCGGTACTGCCCCGTCACGGTTAAACCAATCTTCCGCGTTATTTAATACGTTTACGGCAAGCTGCCCTATCTTATCATATTGGCGGTCGACAGTTGACAGAGAAGGCAGTAACAGATTACCGCCGGGATATCCGCAATAGCCCATTACGGCAACCTGTTCCGGAATTGTGATATTTAATTTTTTCAACACATTATAAGCTTTAATAGCAAAAAAATCAGAATAACACATTATTGCCGTAGGCGGACGAGCCATATCCATAAGTTTTTTTATTTTCGTGAAGAAACTCTCATCAGAATAATAATTAACCCCGACAATAAGTTCAGGATCAGGATCAGCCCCCTGCTCCTGAAGAAAATTTAAATATTCATCGCGTTTAAAACCGCGTAAGGAAGTGGAGTATTCATCGCAACTGTTCAGGGTTCCGATTCTGTGGTGTCCCTGTTTAACCAAATGGATTATTCCCTCGCTCCAAGCCAGCTTGGCGTCCGTTTCTATGGTTGCGAACTGCGGAAAAATTTCTTTATCCAGCGGATTTGCCTGGGTGACAATAACCGGAATTCCCAGTTCTAAAAGAATTTCTCCAATATCTTCCTTGCCGTCCTTAAAATTACAGCTCATAAACAAAATGCCGTCATAATTATATTGCTGCAAATAGTCTATTATACGATTCCTGGAGTCAGAATGAAACATAGTCCAGGGTAAATTACTGGTTCCTATTTCCAATTGAGCGCAAAGTTTTTCGCAGGCGGGTATAATATAACTGGCGGGTGACTCTATGGGAAGAAACCCTAATTCAGACAAAATGAGAAAATTTTTAGTTTTGTTGCTCTTCAGACTGTTATTAGCGACAAAAATGCCCCGGCCGTGAATCTGCGTCACCAGGCGTTCCGCTTCCAGACGTTTCATCGCACCCCGTAATGTAATATGAGAAACCCCGAATTGCTCGGCCAGTTTGAGCCCGCTGGGCATCTTTTCGCCGGCAGCGAGTTTTCTGGACAGAATGTCCCGTTTCAAATTCTCATAAACAATATCTTTTTTTAATGCAATACTCATAAAAATTTCTTTACACCATCGCATGTGATTATATGTGATTGCTACATGTGATTATAAGTGCTTATCTAGAATTTGTCAAGTGATTAACAATAAAAAATAATATTTTTGTTCAACAAAGCTTACGCCGGCACTATTTTTTTTAGCTTTTGTGGCTCTTGCAATAAGATATATTCGTGCTATAATAATTAGTATAAGAATTATTTCTGCAAGAATTATCACAAAAGGAATTATTTAATGATCACAGAAAACCAGAAGCAGATTTTTAATGGTATAAGCGGCGCAACCAGAAGCAATTGGAATGATTGGAAATGGCAACTGAAACATTGTATCAAAGACCTGAATACATTCGAGCGGCTCACCGGCGTCAGCTTTTCAGCCGAAATGCGAAAGCAGTTCAAAAAAATAACGGATAAATTTCCGATATCGATAACCCCGTATTATTTGTCTTTAATTGATACTGACAATATGGACAATGACCCTATATTCCGGCAAAGTTTCCCAGTTATACAGGAACTGGACATTCAGGATTCGGATATGAGCGATCCGCTCCACGAAGACAAGGACAGCCCGGTGCCGGGAATAACGCACCGTTATCCCGACCGCGTACTTTTTCTGGTAAGCAACACCTGTTCGATGTACTGCCGCCACTGCACCAGGAAACGGCACGTCGGGGACATTGACAGCATTCCGGACAAAAAAGAAATCCTCAAGGGGATTGACTACATACGCCGGACGCCTCAAATCAGAGATGTTCTTCTAAGCGGCGGTGATCCATTTCTGCTTTCAACGGAATATCTGGAGTGGATATTATCACAATTAAAAGACATCGGCCATGTGGAAGTAATCCGGATAGGAACGAGAACGCCGGTTGTCATGCCTCAGAGAATTACGGGAAACCTGGTAACCATGCTGAAAAAATACCATCCGTGGATCAATACGCACTTCAATCATCCCAGGGAAATAACCAATTCATCGCGCAAAGCCCTGAATATGCTTGCGGATGCGGGTATTCCGCTCGGCAACCAGTCCGTATTGCTGGCGGGAGTAAACGACTGCCCCAGGATAATGCGTTCATTGTTTCACAAACTGGTGGCCAACCGGGTAAGGCCCTATTATCTTTATCAATGCGACTTGTCTGAAGGCTTAAGTCATTTCAGAACCCCGATCGGCAAAGGTATCGAAATACTCGAAAGCCTTATCGGGCATACCAGCGGATTCTGCGTACCGACTTATGTAATTGACGCTCCCGGAGGGGGCGGAAAAATCCCGGTTATGCCGAATTACCTGATTTCCTGGTCAACAAACAAAGTAGTACTGCGCAATTATGAAGGTGTCCTTACAACCTACAAGGAACCGGATTCGTATGAACCGACATTCTGCAACCGGAAATGCGCCGAATGTGATTTGCATTTATCGTTGGAAGACGCGGACGAACGGAGATCGATTGGTATTGAGAATTTATTGGCTGATTACAGCAAAGCGATTTCTCTCGTACCTGAAAATAATTCCCGCCACGCCAGGAGAAATAAATGAATTATCAGTTTGGATTGCTGAAAAAGCTGCTGCCGGTTTATTTACTGCTTCTATTGTTGAATATAAGCGCCGCAGAAAAAACATTCTCTACCGCGCTGACCGGCAAATTTCCTCCGTTCAGTTATTATGATGAAAACGGAAAACTTGCCGGGTTCGATGTGGACGTCTCGCGGGCAATCGCAAAACATATGCGGACGCCCTACAAAATAATCGCCACCGACTGGGACGGGATATTGGCCGGACTTTTGGCTGAAAAATATGACGCTGTCATAGGATCAATGGCAATTACTCCCCGACGGCAGCAGAAAGTAAATTTTTCAATACCGTATTATAATTCCGGCGCCCAGCTTTTTATCCATCGTAACAACCCAGACAAAATATATTCCATAAATGAATGTGCGGGTAAACGCATTGGGGCCGTCCTCGGTGAAACCTACCAGCAGTTCCTTGAAAAAAACTATCCGGACATTGAAACAGTCACTTTCAAGTCAAGCGTTGAAATATTTGAAATGCTTGAGCAGGGCCGGATTTCAGGATTCGTTACTGACCGGCTGGTCGGAGCATGGCAAATAAAAAGCGGCAAACGGCCTTTTGTCCCGATCGGGGAAATGCTCTACACTGAACGCATAGGCATTCCGGTCTGCAAACACAGAACCCGGCTTTTAGAGCAAATTAATCAGGCCATACTGAAAATGAAAGCTGACGGAACCCTGAAAGAAATACATGACAAATATTTCGGCATCAACAGTTGTTCCACAGAAAACTCCGGAACCATGAAGTTTTCCACCCAGGCCGCAAAACTGCTCAGGGGGTTCGCCGTGACGCTGCTGATTGCGTTCTGTTCAATAGTTTCAGGCTTTTTGCTGGCCATACCCGGCGGGCTGCTGCTGTGCCATAAGAACGGTATATGGCTAATCCCCAATTTCCTGACCCGCGCTTTTGTTGACCTGATCAGGGGGACTCCGGTTTTGATCCAACTGCTTTTCGTCTGGCTGGGACTCGGCCTCAGGCCGTTCCCCGCCGCCATTATAACCTTGGGAGTCTGCGCTATGGCGTATATGGCGGAAGCTGTGAGATCCGGCTTGATCAGCGTTGATCCCGGACAGAACCTGGCCGGACAGGCTTTGGGATTATCGGCTTTTGAACGTTTTCGTTTTATTGTATGGCCGCAGGCTTTCCGCATTGCTCTGCCTACCTTAATGAACAGTGTGGTGGCCCTGATAAAGGACACCGCGCTGGTTTCCGTGATTTCCATTCCTGAACTGATTCGCGAAGCCCAGTCAATTATCAGCGTCACTTTCGAACCGCAGAAATACTACCTTGTAGCAGCATTGATGTTTTTTGTCGTCACTTTTCCCCTGATGAAAATCGCCGGCAATCTGGAAAAAAGAATAAAAGCAAAAGGATTCAGCAATGATTAAAGTTAAAAATCTTTCATATACCTACAGCGATGGAACTCAGGCTTTAAAAAATATCTCGGTTTCTTTTCCTGAAGAACATATTTTTGCGGTAATGGGCTTGTCCGGTTCAGGGAAAACTACTCTGCTCAACTGCATAGCCAGGTTTCTTGAGCCTCAAAGCGGAAAAATTTTCTGGAACGATATGAATATCCGGGCTATAAAAGAAAGAGATTTCCGGACATTACTGGGAGTAGTTTTCCAGAACCTTAACTTGTTTCCGCACCTGACCGTTCTGGAAAACATGACTTTGGCGCCCTGCCGCCTGCAAGGCCGTTCCGGAAATGTGGTAAAAAAACAGGCCGTTGAAATGCTCGAACGCCTGAAAATACCGGAACTCGCAGACAATTATCCCGCCCAGGTCAGCGGCGGCCAGGCTCAGCGCGTCGCCATTGCGCGCGGCTTGATGCTTAAACCCAAAGTAATGCTGCTGGATGAGCCTACCAGTGCGCTTGACGTTAAGATAACCCGCGAATTCGCCCGCTGGCTGCGGGAATTAAAATCAGATACAAGCTTCATAATAGTGACTCACGACCTGCCTTTTGCGGAAAAAGCAGCCAAGAACGGAATATTCATCGAAAACGGCCAAATTCGTAACTCCGGCCAAATCAGCGAAATATTACCTCAAATAAAAGGACAGTAAACAAACCATGAGCCCGGATAAGTTTGACAAAACCGAAAAACTTTCCTGCGGATCGCTTATTCAGCACGGCAAGTATAATGACAGAATATATTTAATGAAAATAAGCGATGATTTTCCTCCGGAACTTCCTGAAATGCTCATTCATATCGCCAAAGAAAACCACTATGGTAAAATTTTTGCCAAAATACCCGCCGGTAAAACAAAATTATTTTCAAAAGCCGGATATATTACGGAAGCTTCCGTTCCCGGTTTTTTCAGCGATATCGATGATGACGGCATATTCATGTCTTTCTTTCTTGACCATAACAGAACCGAAGAGGACAAAGAGCAGAATTACGCGGAAAATACAGCCTTGGCGCTGGAACGGCAGGATTCCGGCGCAGCCAAGTTGGACGCTTCAAGGTTTTCAATTCGCCGCTGCAATGAAAACGATGTCGATTCCATGGCGGAAATATACCGGAAAGTATTCGCTTCATATCCTTTCCCCATCCACGACAAGAACTACATTTTAAAAACGATGCGGGAGAACGTTGATTACTTCTGTGCGGAAACCGAAGGCCGGATAGCAGCATTGTCCTCGGCGGAAAAAGATGTTACGGCCCTGGCTGCGGAAATGACCGATTTCGCAACCTTGCCGGAATGGCGCGGCAACAGTTTAAGCGTAAATCTGTTGAAAGTCATGGAGTCCGAAATGAAGATGCAGGGCATAAAAACCGTATATACTATTGCCAGGGCGGCCTCGCCCGGAATGAATATAACTTTTTCACGCATGGGTTATGCTTTTGGCGGCAGACTGGTAAATAACACAAACATATCCGGAAATATCGAAAGCATGAATGTCTGGTATAAAAAGTTCCGGATTTGAAAAAACATTATTTAATGGTATTCTTATTCGTTTAATAATCGTAAGGTATTATCATGAAAGATAAAAATACAGTTGACTGTGAATACCGCATACTTTGTGCTTTACGCCGTATAATCAGAGCTGTGGATATTTATTCCAGAAGGCTGAACAGCAGTTCAGGATTAACGACCCCGCAGCTTCTCTGTCTCCACACC
>JBAYCO010000246.1:0-6398 GCA_041668685.1 Victivallaceae bacterium
TCGATGAGACCGGCGGCATAAAACGTTGACAGGCCGTATAATGTTGCTCTTTGCCGCTTTCATCGAAAGCCGGCCTACTCGGTTGCAGTATAGATGTTAAATTTTCAGATTAATACAGTATAATGAGATGAGTTTCAAAAGACTGAAAATCATTTTTTTTGATTTTCGAGCCTTCAAGTAATGAGCTCAAGGAATACGAAATAAAAAAAGGAGGCCGAAGCCTCCTTTTTAGCAAAGCAAGAATTCTACTACGGTTGAGCAGGATTCAATGTTTGATTGCAATTGGTACTGGTCCACCAACTTGATGTCGGGAATCCTTTTACGTGTCCATCCAGGAACAGAACGTTACCGTAATCGTCATGGTTGGGGGATCCCTGATTGTGGTCAGCACCAGTATCACCACGGTCAGTACTGAGTGCTGAGTCAGCATTACCGAAACGGTTTGAAGAACCTTCCATCATACCGTAAGCGATAGAATAGTCAAGCATGATGCCGTCAGTACCGGTGAATACTAATGACGTAGTTCCGGAACCTTTAGTGGTTACAGTTGAAGGACAGTTGTATACGCCGTAGTCGGTCAGATAATCACAACTGCGCAGTTTTTCCAGACCGGTGTCTTCAGCAGCATCACCGTTCGGGAAATTGTCAGCATAGTCCATTGCATACTGCTTCATGGACAGACCAATCTGTTTCAGGTTGGAAGTACAAGAGATACGACGTGCTTTTTCACGGGCCTGGTTCAAGGCCGGCAGCAGCATCCCTGCGAGGATAGCGATAATCGCGATCACGACGAGGAGTTCGATAAGTGTGAACTTACGAAGACTTTTCATGTTCCTTTCTCCTTAACAATCTTGTTTTTTAAAACGACCTTATGTTTAAATTTTCTAAACATAAACTATAGCCTTATCAAGTACTATAGCAAAAAAATATGTGAAATGCAAGTTTTTTTTCGCTGAAAGAGTTTTTTTAAAGATTTTATTAAGTATCCTGAGGAGGGTAGACCCTCCCCAGAATGTAAAACCGGTCCTTATTTTCCCCGTCCATTGGGAACCATCAGTGAAGAACCGGTGTTTGCGGCGGAATACCATCTGTTGGTGGGGAAGCCCCTCACATGCCCGTCAAGGAATAAGAGGTTGCCGTAATCAGAATGGTTAGCTTCGCCACTGTTGTGATCGCCATTGCTGCTTGTGCCGTTTACGCTGACTATTGCGGAATTTGTCACGTCGGCGTCGCCCAGACGGTCTGCGGAAATAGCTGAATCAGCGTTCCCGAAGCGGTTGGAAGCTCCGTCCATCATGCCGTAGGCTAAAGCATAGTCGACAACGGCGCCGCCGCCGCTATTGACCAGAGCTTCGTCGCCGTCACCTTTTGTGGTGATGGTGGAAGGGCATATATATATGCCGTAATCAGTCAGATAATTAGCCTGACGCAGCTTTTCAAATCCGATGGAAGCCGCTGAATCACCGGGATATATTCCATTGCCGGGAAGATTGTCAGCATAGTCTATAGCGTATTGTTTAATACCAAGGCCGATCTGTTTCAAGTTGGATGTACAGGAAATGCGTCTGGCTTTTTCACGGGCCTGATTTAAAGCCGGCAGGAGCATTCCCGCAAGAATAGCAATGATAGCTATTACGACGAGGAGTTCAATAAGTGTGAATTTTTTGATGGCTTTCATTTTTGCAATCTCCTTTTATGAATTTACCAGTTTGAAACGGCCTTATGTTTACTGTTAAACATAACCTTTCTTTTATGTCTTACCTTCTATAAGGAATTATACCAAAAAAATAAAAAAATGCAAATTTTTAACGTTCTTTGGTTTATAGTCTATACGGTTGAAAGTATCCGGTCAGTGGAAATTAATGATCTTTATTAAAGAGCCCGCAGGAGCGATTTTACAGTAGCCACGGGTGTGAACCCGTGGGAAACGCGTCCCTGTCTGGTTAAGCTCCGTAGGGGCGGCTAATCAAACCGAGGTCAGTCGCTCCTATGGAGCTTGGGTATTGGGGCATCTCGTTTCCCCGGGCTTACGCCACGGGGCTACTGTAAAATCATCCCTTTGGGATTTAACTGTTCGATTACCCATTCAACCTTGTCGGCTAAAAAATTATTCCTTTCGCGCTTGCAAAAACCGAAGATAAAACTTATAATTTTCTGATAACGCCAGCAGATAATTATTAAAGAAGGAGAATTGTCATGAAAAAACTCGTAATTATTGCCTTAGCTTTAAGTTTGGGATTTGCTGTTTTCGCCTCAGACAAAGAATGGATGACTGATCTGGACGCGGCTATGAAATCCGCCGCTAAAACCGGCAAACCGATCCTTGTTGATTTTTCCGGTTCCGACTGGTGCGGCTGGTGCATACGCTTTGACCGGGAAGTATTTTCAAAGAAAATTTTCAAAGATTTCGCCCAAAAAAACCTGATTCTGGTATTGATAGATTTCCCGAACAGGAAAAAACAACCCCCGGCACAGAAAAAGAAAAATGAAGCGTTAGCCGTAAAATATAAAGTAACGGATTTCCCGACAGTACTCCTGCTTGACAGCAAAGGCAAAGAGATCGTTCGAACCAATTACTTTGAAGGCGGCCCGCAAGCTTATGTCGATTTTCTAAAGAGCAAAATGCCAAAAACCGGAAAATAATCCGGTATCGGCCAGACTCATGGCAAGGGTTCAACATGAAATTCTTTTTTTCGTTCCTGTTGACAGTTTTATTCAACGGCAGTATTTTCGCGCAGTTCGCCAACCCCTTTGTATGGGAAACCGAAGTCGAAAACGGCAAGCTGAAAGTTCAGGCGAAAATTCCGGCGGGTCATTATCTTTACCGCAAAAGCACCGTAATAACTGTTACTGACGCCGACAATAAAACCTTAAAAGCCCTTTCCGGTCCCGAAACCGTATTACATGAAGACGCTTTTTCGGGTAAAGTCGCAATTTACCCGGCCAGCTCCGAAAGCGCTTGGATCTATAACTTAACAAATCACCGTCCGCCGTTTAAAGTCACGGTATCCTTCCAAGGCTGCCGCGAACGTACCGCCGATCACGCCGCAAACTGTTTCATGCCGGGAGAAAAGACTTTTACAATCACCCCCGGCGCGGTCAAAACCGCAGATACAGCTTCGATAGAAAAAAACGTGTCCGGCCAACCGGCGGCGGCTGTTCCTGGTAAATTCAAAATTGTCGCAACCCATAAAGGCGACGCGAACGTCTCCGAGTTTACGGCTTTTCTCGAAGGCCGGGGTAAAGACGAAAACTTTCTGCAAGGCAAAGGCGTCATTCTCATAATCCTTATCGTCCTTGGCGGCGGCCTGTTGCTCAATTTTACCCCCTGCGTATTGCCGATGGTGCCGATCAACCTCGCCATTATCGGCGCCGGAAGCAAGGCCGATTCCAAATGGAGCGGTTTCCTGCGCGGCGGCATTTACGGGTTGGGCATCACAATCGCCTACGGCGTACTGGGTTTGTTCGCGGTGAACGGCGCCGCCGTTTTCGGAGCGCTGAATTCCACGGCATGGTTTAATTTCACTGTTGCCGTTATATTTATAATTCTGGCGCTGGCTATGTTCGGAGTCTTTGATATCGACTTATCGCGATACGGAAGCAGTTTCAACCATAAGAGCGCCGAAAAAGGCAAATTGACAGGTATTTTTTTCATGGGAATAATCGCCGCTTTGCTGGCCGGAGCCTGCGTGGCCCCGGTTCTCATCGCGGTTCTGCTGCATTCGGCCGCGCTTTACAAAGACGGCAATCCGGCGGGCCTGCTCCTGCCCTTTCTCCTCGGCCTGGGAATGGGGCTCCCATGGGCTTTTGCCGGGGCGGGACTGGCGGTACTGCCGAAACCCGGGAAATGGATGCTGCATATAAAACACGTTTTCGGAATCCTGATCATCGCCATGGGAATTTATTACGCCTATATCGGATATAAGCTTCTGCCTTCCGCGGGCGGGGAACCAGTCTCGACAAACCAGAACGCGGCGTTAAAAGATGCGCTTGAGGAATCCCTGCGGAGCGGGAAACCGGTACTGGTTGATTTCTGGGCCACGTGGTGCGGCATATGTTCTTCCATGTCCAAAACGACGCTCAAAGACCCGAAAGTAAAAAAGGCGCTGGAGAATTTTATTTTTGTCAAGTACCAGGCGGAAAAATTCAACGACCCGGAAACGGAAAAAACGCTGAAGTATTTCAACGTTACCGGACTGCCGACCTTTGTCATTCTGAAACCTGAATCCGGGGCAAAGAACTGACTATTACAGACGTTTACCTTTTTGAATACCGGTAGTTTTTTCCCTGGAAATCAGATTGCGGACGGTAACGATCCGGCGTTCATTCCTTTGGATCGCCCCTTTTAATTCTTTGAGCCGCCTTCTTTTTTGCATCTCCGCGCTTCCGGCACTCTGGCTCCGGCCTTTGCGGTAAACCTTTCCGCCGCGATAAGACATATAAGGATCGCCGGCGTCAACCGGGCTTATCCGTCCCGCCCGGACGTCGGAATATTCTTTCTTGAGCCTGGCGTTTTCCTTGCGCAATTCAACCATTTCATTCTCCAGTCTACCCAAAATGGATTGTTCAGGGGAAGAATCTGGAATATAACTGAAACCGTCATCATTTTCCTGCTGTTGGGCTTGCATTTTTTTCTGTTTCAGTTTGGCTTGGCGCTGCTGCCGGGCTGCCGCAAGTTTCTGATTATATTCCTTTGCTTTTTCCGGGTCGTATTTATAATACTTCTGTTTTTCCTCCGACATTTCAGAAAAAGGAACAAAAATAACGCCGTTTTTGTATCCGACATTCAAACCCGCCGGGTTTCTGGATATTATATAGGGTTTTTCCAGCACTCTGCCGTCCGGCAAAGTTATTTCGTCTTTGTTTTCCGGCGCCGACAAAGCCGTAACCGCGCCTGAAAGCGTTATAGATAAAATCAATAAGATTCCGCGTTTCATAAACTCCTCCCGTATTATTTAAAAACTTCCGGCGCGGCAAAAGCTGAATCCGGTATTTCACGGTTAATCTCAACACTTACCAGCTTGCTTTCCGTAAGATCATCTTCAATCTTCGTAATAGTGAGAACCGGCAGCATGAATCCCTTGAAATTCCGGTAATCTCTAAAAGATGTCACCACCTCGATAACTTCGTTTTCGGTATCCTGTTCCTCCACTGCTTTCACAATAAGATATGTTTTTTTCGCGACATAGACTTTAATCGGTTGAGATTTAAAGTCATCCCTGGGATGGCAAATCAGTTTCCAGCAATCCTCGCGGCCAACCTTTTCGCTGCATTCGACTCTAATTTTTTTAAAGATCTGCTTTATGTTAATACTCGGTAACAGCAAAAACGCCTGCAAGCGCACTTCATTGGTTTCTTTTTCCTTAAGGAAACGCAAGCCTTTGTCATTAGTGTATTCCCAAGCCCTTTGCCCGTCGAAAGCGCATTCCCAGAAGTCTTTGCCGACTCTAAACATGACCTTTATTTTGCCGGGACGTTTGAGCAATATCGTGATCTTCCCCTTTTCCAGGTCATTTATGTAATCATATTTGAATATCGCGCTGTTAACGCTTTCCGCCTTGTTCTGCGGGTCGCTTTTCTTTTTCACGTTCGCTACGATTTCATCGACGTCTGACTGCCACCAGGTGCGGCAGCCGGTAAAAGCGACGGCAATCAACAGCAAAGCGGAAAACACAAAGATTTTTCTCATATTCGCAACTCCCGTTTAAAATTAATATCAAAGAAACACAATTCCTTTAAAAATTTACTATAGTCCGGTTAAATATAAAAAACAACACGCCGTTAAAAACTATTTCCCGGAAAGCGCAACGTTCAATATTTATATTGTTTACAGTCTCAAGCAGCGCCGTGTCTCGATGAGACCGGCGACATGAAACGTTAAGAGGCCATATAATGTCGCTTATTGCCGCTTTCATCGAAAGCCGGCCTACTTTTAAAATATCTCCATCATACTTTTACAGGTTTCCCGATCTACACCTTTCCACGAAGCGACATCGAACTGAAACCTTAGCGCCTGACCGGGACGAAATACGACAACCTGTTCAGGCCCCAAAAGATTGACTGTTTCAAACAGCGCCGGATTATGCCCGACAATGAGCAAAGATTCGACTTTATCGTCCAGATTCCTGATAAATGAAATAATTTCTTCGGGATGCGCATGGTAAAGAAATTCTTCACTTACAATCGCATTTTTCGAATAATTTATGCCGCGGGCAATTAACTGCGCGGTCGTTTCGGCACGAACGGCGGGGCTCGAAACGATCATATCCGCCGATATTCCGGCTTCATGCAATTTGCAGCCGAGTGCAATCGCGGCGGCCTGGCCTTCTTCGCTAAGTTTGCGCACCCTGTCGGATTTCGCGATTATTTCCGCACGGGCATGCCGGATTATTAATAAA
>JBAYCO010000247.1:0-6398 GCA_041668685.1 Victivallaceae bacterium
CCTACCACGGCAAGGAAAAAAGCCAATACAATCACTGAGGCATCCACGTTAACAGGCAATTTAAGCAGTGAAGGCAGATAAAAAGCGGCAATGGCTCCAAGCATGATGATAAATAGAGAAATCAGCGCTGAAATTATCAAACCGCAACCGACAAAATCCCTTATCGCCCGAAAATCCTGTTTCCCATATGCGAAGCCTACCCGTTGCTGCAATACAATAGTCAGACCCGGATCAATTGCGCCAATCCAGACAAGAATATTTCCGGAAGCAAGCCACGCGCCGTAAACATCCAGTGGAATAAATCTGATGTAAAGGGGAACCATTAACAGCCCGGAAACCATTGCCAAAGCAAGTGTCATGTATCGGATAAAAATATTCTTTCCGGTTGTTTTTCTTCTGCTTCTGTTTTGCATCTTTTTTATATATCAAATATCTGAATTAAAATTCTTCAAGTTTTATATTTTTAAAATCCAGCGACGCGTTTTCAGACTGTAGAATAACTATTTTTACATATTCGGCGCCGGGACGGAATATGCAAAGCGATTGATTATCCCAGACTATTCCTTGGTATGCTGTCCATTTGGCAGGAACGCTGCTGTGTTTGGCGGCACTGTAAATGTAAGTTCCGCTTCCGTCATTAAAATGCTCCCTGACTTTCGTATCGGCGGGATAAGTCCTCCCGCAAGCGGTTTTCAATTCGATTTTCCAGTGTCCGCCCTCCCGCGATATTTTCCTTATCCCTGCGGAAGAATAATTGAAATTGGGCAAGTCCGCATATTTACCTGAATCATCAACCGCAAAAGCAACACAGGCAGAATTCATTACCCGCCAGTTACGGGCATCTTTTACAAATATAATTTTATCATTACTTATACACTTTTTCGCCAGTTCGGTTTCAGTGTTTTCTATATATTTCACAGCATGACAGGGAATATACTTTTTATTCCTGTCATAAGGAATAAAACCAAAATAAATAAAACTGCTGCCGGAAGCGGATTTAAACCAGCCTGAAAGTTTATAGATTTTATCGGGACACACGGCAATAAAATCTCTGCCTGCTACGTGTTCGGTCCCCTCTATGCTATATATTTTTTCGTCATCATCTCCCGAAGGTACCATCTCAAACGCATTCGAAACGTTGCTGTCAAACAAAACTTTCCCCTGATCAAAATACGGTTCCAGGGTGATGTCGTCAAACCATGCGGCGCCGGCCATTCCGGAAAAATATAAATGGGGAATTATTCTGGTAATTCTTGCTCCGACAAATATTTTCCCCGACGTTTTTTGCCAGTCATGAACAGTTTTGGGAATATCAACGCAAAATGTTTTCGCTTTTTCCGCTGAAGAGCCCCGGCTCTTGTAAAATACCAGAAAAACTAACTGGAATCTACCTTTACCGACTTTATCCTGTATTTCCCTAGTTTTTGTCCAAATACTGCATTTTATACTATTCGCATTGCCCCTTAAAACTACAGGAGCGCCCTTCCAATACGCGTCGGTTCCGCCGATATTTTCAATTTTGAGAGAACGCTTGCCGCTATGCGCTTCTTCGGAAGACCAGCCTCTACTGTCATTCAAAATTTGTCCTTCGGTAATCCAGGCAAGCGGTTTTTCTATTGAGGATTTCTTTTTGCGGGAAATCCCGGCATTGAAAACCTTGCTTTCCTCAAATGACGGATTTGGCGCTGAATTTGAACCGTCAGCGATTTTCCCTGTTTTTTCAGTCTTGAATAAATCGCAAGCGCAGAGACAAAATAGTAAAGCGGCAAACAGCAGACAGCCGAATATGGATAATCTCTTTCCTGATAACATATAAAACTCAGCTTCTCCCGTTTTACGGACTCTGAGAACCGGAACAAGCTCCCGCGCAATCAAAAACGCCGGCTTATCTCCCCCGCAACGTCACGAATAATATCTTCCAGATTTTTTCGCGGTTCCCAGCCAATAAGTTCTTTTGCCCGCTCAATAGACGGAACGCGGCGGCGCATATCCTCAAAACCGCCGTTCGGATAAACCTGGGCATACGGTATAAGCTTGACTTCAGATTTACTGTTTGTAATCTCTACAATTTTACGGGCAAGTTCCAGTATGGAAATTTCATCACAAGAACCAATATTTATAATTTTGGCTTCACAATTTTTGCCGTTCATCACCTTGTACAACGCCTCAACAACATCGGCCACGTGACAAAAACATCTGGTCTGCTCACCGTCCCCGTGCACATTCAGAGGAAGTCCTTTAAGCGCCGCGCCGATAAGGTTCGGGATGACCATTCCGTAAGCCGCGGCCTGGCGCGGGCCGACAGTGTTGAACAATCTTACGACCGCCACCGGCAGTTCGGACTCCTTGGAATGGGCAAGCGCCAGGAATTCATCAAGCGACTTGGCGCAGGCATAAGCCCAGCGGTGCATGGAGGTGGGGCCCTCCACCCGGTCGCCGTCCTCCTTGAAAGGCACGTCTTTACTTTTGCCGTACACTTCGCTGGTACTGGTAAGCAGGACTTTTTTGCGGTATCTGGCGGCGTATTTAAAAACGACCGCGGTGCCGTCGAATATCTTCTCTATAGTTTCCACCGGCCTGTCCATGATCAGCTTGACCCCGACCGCCGAAGCCAGGTGAAAAACCGCATCACAGTTTCTGATCAGCGGCTCCATCAGCGTCGCATCCAATATCGTACCGATAATTATGCTGCATTTCGGATGGTCAATTATCGTATCCAGATTGTGGATATCGCCGGTAGACAAATCGTCAATGATAGTAACCTGGTTACCTGTCTCGATCAGTTTTTCGGACAGATGCGAACCGATAAAACCGGCGCCGCCGGTAACAAGATAATGTTTTGAACCTTTATTCACTTTAAACCTCTCCTTTTTATTTATGTCCTAATCTCCGGCCTGAATATTTTTCTTCGCGGATGGGCCGCCACCACCACTCATTGTCGAGGTACCAGCGAACCGTCCGACGAATACCCGTATCAAAACTTTCTTCAGGTTCCCAACCCAGTTCCCGCTTTATTTTAGCCGCGTCGATCGCATAACGTTTGTCATGGCCGGGCCGGTCTTTGACAAATGTGATCTGATCATGATACGATCCTGAGCCTTTGGGACGCAAATCGTCAAGAACGGCACAAATTCCCTCAACGACTTCGAGGTTTGTGCGTTCATTACTGCCGCCGACGTTGTAGGTTTCGCCCGGAACGCCTTTTTCCAGTACCAGGGCCAGGGCCTTGGCATGGTCATCCACATAGAGCCAGTCCCGCACATTGTCTCCTTTACCGTAAATCGGAAGTTCTTTGCCGTCAATAGCGTTCAGGATTACCAGGGGAATAAGTTTTTCGGGGAAATGATAGGGGCCGTAATTGTTGGAACAGTTAGTTATGAGAACCGGCAGCCCGTAAGTATGGAACCATGCCATTACCAGGTGATCGCTTGCGGCTTTGCTGGCGGAATACGGCGACCTCGGATCGTAAGGTGTTGTTTCCGTAAACAAACCGGTATTTCCCAAACTACCGTAAACTTCATCGGTGGAAATATGCTGGAACCTGAACGCCGCCTGCGCTTCGCTGTTCAAAGTCTGCCAGTAAGTTTTAGCGCAGTTAAGCAGATTATAAGTCCCGACAATATTGGTTTGCATAAACTCGGCAGGGCCGTCAATGGAACGGTCGACATGGGATTCGGCGGCCAGGTGCATCACTGCGTCCGGCTTGAATTCGCTGAACAGCGAACTGACTAAATCATAATCGCAAATATCGCCTTTAACAAAGCGGTAGTTTTCGCTGTCCTCAATCTCTTTCAAAGACTCAAGGTTTCCGGCATAGGTCAGTTTATCCAGATTCAATATCCGGTAATCCGTAGTTTTTATAAGATGACGGATCAGCGCCGAGGCTATAAAACCAGCTCCGCCGGTCACTAATATTTTTTTCATCCGTTTATCCTGTTATAAATGGTTTTCGTTCACGGTATTCAGCAATAAGTCCGCGAATCCCTTCATCCAGTGATATCTTTGGCTCCCAGCCAATACCGCGGATTTTAGAAACGTCCATACACTTCAACAGCATTCCGTCCGGTTTACTGCTGTCCCATTCTATTTTTCCACGGAATCCGGTCAACCCGGCTATTTTTTCCGCGAGTTCCCGGATCGAAATATCCGTGCCGCTGCCGACGTTTATAAATTCCGGTTCGTTCCAGTTCCGCATCAGAAAATAAACCGCGTCCGCCACATCATCGACATGCAGGAATTCGCGCCTGGCAACTCCGGTACCCCAGCAAGTCACTGCTTCGGCTCCCTCATCGACCGCATCGCAGAAACGGCGCACCAAAGCCGACAGGACATGCGAATTTTCATAATCAAAATGATCGTTCGTTCCGTACAGATTGCACGGCATCAGACTGATTGCCTGGAAACCATACTGTTCGTGCAGGTAACAGCCAAGTTTATAACCGGCTATTTTAGCAAGCGCGTAACCTTCGTTAGTCGGCTCAAGCGGACCGGTAAGTAAATATTCCTCTTTAATCGGCTGCGGGCTTTTTGCCGGATAAATACATGAACTTCCGAGAAAACAGAGTTTTTTCACTCCGTTTAAATAAGCCTGGTAGATCAGGTTGTTTTGAATCTGGGTGTTTTCAAGCAGGAATTCCGCTTTATGCTCCATATTCGTCTTAATTCCACCGACCTTGGCGGAAGCCACAATCACATATTCCGGCTTTACCTCACGGTAAAAATTTTCGACCGCCTCCTGACGGCGGAGATCAAGTTCCTGCCGGGTGCGGGTTATCAGGTTAGCGTAACCCTCTGCCTGGAATTTCCGCAGTACGGCCGAACCAACCATACCTCTATGGCCGGCAATAAATATTTTAGCGTTTTTATTCATGATTTACGTATTGCGAGTTGCGTGTTGTGATTTAAATATCGCGATTTCTTATTGTTTTCTTTAAATTAGCTAACATAGCTAATCTGTGGTCTGATTTGTCAATCCACTCTTTACCAACGCTCTTTTCAATATAAGCTATATCCATTCCGATATACACTTGAGTAGCAAACTCCGCTGTTGATCCTCCGGCAATATTGCTTGGAATAGAAAGACATGAACGGGTTATCTGATCCTTAAAACCATAATCTTTACAATCACTAAAAATTTTATAGACATCCGCCGATAACCTGGCGCTTGTTTTCCAAACTTTCAAAGTCTCACATTTCATTACCCAAAACTTCCTACTTCCTACTTCCTACTTCCTACTTCCTACTTCCTACTTCCTGCTTCTCACGTCCCACGTTAAAACCCAATTTCATAATTCGGGTTGCCCAGGAGACGCAAATCGCCTTCGACCATGATTTTCACCAGTTCTTCAAACTTGACGGTCGGTTCCCATCCGAGTTTTTCTTTGGCCTTGGCCGGGTTGCCGAGCAGTTGCTCCACCTCGGCGGGGCGAAAATAACGCGGATCGATACGGACAACGGTTTTGCCCGTAGCGGTATCGACGCCAAATTCATCAACGTCTTTCCCGTGCCACTCGATCCTGCGGCCAACCTGCGCAAATGCTTTTTCGATAAATTCGCGAACGCTGTGCATTTCCCCGGTGGCGACAACAAAATCATCAGGCCTGTCCTGTTGCAGCATCATGTACATCATATTTACGTAATCAGGCGCGTATCCCCAATCCCGAAGGGAATCAAGGTTGCCCATATAGAGGCAATCCTGCAAATCACGGTGAATCCGGGCGACAGCCATGGTAATTTTGCGGGTCACGAAAGTCTCGCCGCGCCGGGGTGATTCATGATTGAATAAAATTCCGTTGCTGGCATGCAGCCCATAGGCTTCCCGATAGTTTTTCACCATCCAGAAAGCATACATTTTCGCCACGCCGTACGGCGAACGCGGATAAAACGGAGTTGTTTCCGACTGCGGCACTTCCACTACTTTTCCGTATAATTCTGAGGTCGAAGCCTGATAAAAACGGGCTTTCACTCCGGTCTCCCGAATGGCGTCCAGCAGCCTTAAAGCGCCTATTCCGTCGACTTCCGCGGTATACTCCGGCACCTCGAATGAAACCTGAACATGCGACTGGGCGCCGAGGTTATATATTTCCACGGGATTTATTTTCTCGATCAGGCGGTTTAAATTACTCGAATCCGTCAAGTCGCCATAGTGAAGAAAAAGTTTGACCCCTTTTTCATGCCGGTCCTGGTATAAATGGTCAATGCGATGAGTGTTAAAAGAGCTTGCCCGCCGGATCACGCCGTGAACTTCATACCCTTTTTCAAGAAGCAGTTCCGCTAAATAAGACCCATCCTGCCCGGTAATTCCGGTAACTAACGCTTTTTTCATGATCTACCCTTATCGCAAATTGTTAAAATACCATTCCGTCGCTTCCCGAAGGCCGTCGCGCATATCATATTGC
>JBAYCO010000248.1:0-6350 GCA_041668685.1 Victivallaceae bacterium
AATATATACAGATGCATCTCCGTCTGCCGGTTCGAAATAAAATTTTAAAAATGAGCCTGCGCGATATTGAAAAATTAAGTCCTAGAGAATTATCTGAACTGCGCGATAAACTTATAAAAGATAAAGATAGACTTAATGCTTTGTTGTTGAACCAGAGTCAAAAAAGATGGTTTACAGTAGAATCGGTAAGTTTTGCCTGGCTAACCATTGATGAATTGCCGTAAAACGTAGCTTTAAAAGGATTTTGTTATGGAAAACGAAAATACAAATAAAATATGTTTTTCTATAAATAACATCAGCAAGACTTTTCATTACGAAAATGGACCTGTATTGGATATCGATAAACTGGATATTTATGCAGGAGAAATTACTGCGGTTTTGGGATATTCGGCCGCAGGTAAATCAACCCTTATGAACCTGCTGGCTCTTCTGCTTGGCCATGACGCAAAGCCCGGAGCCGAAATTCATTACTGCCCTAGTCATTATCAGCAGCCGTACTCAAAACTAAGCTCACACCAGAAAAGAAAATTAAGATGCGAACATTTTGGCTTCATCTTTCAAAATCATCATCTGGTAAAACATTTTTCAGCTTATAATAACATAATGATGCCGCTAAGGCAAAAACAAACAGTTGGAAAACATGCAAAAGAGATAGTTGCTGAATTATTGTACTCGGCCGGTATAAACCGTAAAATATGGAATTCTCTTCCAGCAACCCTGTCAGGAGGAGAATCACAGAGGATTTCTGTTCTCAGGGCCATCGCCCATAATCCCAAAGTTTTATTCGCGGATGAGCCGACCGGCAGCCTTGACCCGGTTACCGGCGACATTGTTATTAAGATGTTGAGGGAATGGTACGAAAAGGATAAAACCAGAACTATTATTGTGGTTACCCATAATTTCAATCAGGCTTATGAACTTGCATCGCGTTTTATAATTTTCCAGAACGGGAAAATTGTTTTTGACGGCAGAAAAGGACGGGAAATCAGCGGTATTAACGATTTATTCGATAAAATACAGGAACTCTAATTAATGAAAATCATTATTACTTCCATGAAATATTTTGAATTTATTTTTCATTATGCGCTGAGAGAACTTTTCCCGATCAGTTTCAATGGAAACAAAATAAAATCGTTAACCGCCAGTGTTTTGCATAATTTACGAACCTGCATTCCGACTTTCATCAATATCCTTGTCATTACCCTCATGATCATTACAGTGCTTTCTATGTGGGGAATCATGACCGGTACGGAACTGATACTAAACAAATCTTTAGAGAAAGATTCCAGATTATTAAGTATTGACGCATTCTGCGGCGGAACAGGTACTGAGAAATCAATTCTGCGTGCCAAGGATATCAAAATAATCGAAAATATAACGGATAGAAACAATATCTCGATGATCGAGGGAGTGTGTGGCTGGAACGATGTATCGGTGAGATTCTTCAAGCTTGAGAAAAACCATTTGAAACTTGATGATATCTATCGTGACGGGCGTACCGTGAATATTAATGATAAGATACTGTTGCAATTAAAATATGATGTCATGGTTGATAAAAAAAGGAAAAATAATAACGGTATAATTATAGGGAGAAGTTTATTGCATACTCTCGGCTACCCGGATGACGAGAAGCCGAAAGTTCTGTTTATTCAGTATAAAGGAAAAAAATCGCCACTGCCGGTCTTAGGCATCGTAAAGAATCTATGGAATGGAGATTTCCTGATGCCGGAAAAATTTTGGCGGGAATATCAAAGTCTCAGTTGGATCCCGGAACCCAGTCATTTGGATTTTTATCTTGGCCCGGTGAATTCCAAAAACATTTTGAGCATAAAGAAATCACTTGATAAAGTATGTGACCTGGACTCTATGAAAATCAATGTCTGCGAAAGAGCCGGCGAAACATTTTGGCTGCATTTTTTATTAAGCGGTAAAGGCTGGACTGAAAAATATATAAGAAATGAATTTGCTAAAGGTTTATATGTAAATATAGGCAAAGAATATTTGAAATTCCTGAAAAATTCCAGAATTGAAATGGGGAATGCCAGTTTACAGGAAGAAAGGATCGGTTTCAAAAGAGGGCTTGATGATTATAATTCGGTTACCGTTTTTGTCAAAAATATCGATAACGTACTGAAAGTAATGAAAAAATTGAAAAACATGGGAATGAATTGTGATAACCGCCTTGCCGAAGATATAATCTGGGCAAATCAGCTTAAACAGTTTTCCTCAAGACTATTTTTTGTAGTGGTAGGGACTGTTTCCTTGTTGGTGCTGATTAACATTTATTTATCCTTTACACAGAAAATTCATTCGTCAATACCGGAAATTGGAATTCTCAAAGCATTCGGACATGGCGGTTTGACAATTATTATTATTCAGGTGGTTGAGACTTTTATTATTTGGCTGATAGCTATGCCGCTGGGGACCTTTGCTGCTTTTTATGCAGGGAAACAGACAGAAACATTTATCATCAATACATTTCATCTTGATGTTCAATTGCGAATGTTTGTTTTAACTCCTGAAATAATTTTAATAACTGGAATTGCCTCACTGGCTGCTGCAGGTTTTGCTGCCGTGGTTGCTGCATTTTTTGCCGCATTAAAGAATCCCTCAGAAGCACTTAGTTATAAAAAATAGGAATTATTCTTATGAAAGAAAGAGTTTTTTGGGCTGTAATTGCAAGTACGTTATTCGTGTTGAGCGGATGCCGCACCCCGACAATAGAAAGTTTGTCCAGGCTTAACCTTGAAGTTCCTGTCGTTGAAAAGCCTTTGGCTGCAAAAGTATGTCTGTGTTCATGGATTGACAGGCGCAAAACGATCAGCAAATACGGGTGGTGGAGTATAGTTCCGCTAGTGCCTTACGCAACTTCGGAATTTCAGGAAAACGAAAACGATACATTAGCTAAATCTTGTAATGCAGGGCTTTTAAAGACAGCATTGATACGGGTATATTCCGGAGACACGCAAGGAGAATTGACGGGGCTTCAGCTTGAAAATGGCGTACTGCTGAGCCTTGCCAGGGCTCTCCACAAATCCCGCATATTTAAAAAAGAAGACCATGCTCCTGAAGCAGGTGCAGAATATACTATTCAGCCGGTTTTGCTGCAATGGAAAGAAAAAAACTGGATTACGACCTATATGATTGGATATTGCGGGCCGCTTCTATGGGGGTTGGGATTTCCCTATGGCGAAAAACATTGGGAAGTGGAGTTTGTTCTTATCTTAAAAGAAACCAAATCAAACAAGAGCCTTTTGGTAAAAAATTATTCAACGAAAACCGATTCTCATCTTATCGGAGTTCCACTTCTTTTCGGCTGGTGTTTTTACTACAGGAGTATTGCAAGTTCATTCGAAGCTCAGGATTTAGCTCCGTTTTTTGAAGAGTCCATTGCTGACTTTATAGTTCACCTGAAAGAAACTCTGAAAGAAAGACATGAACAGGACTAAATAAATCTGAATATGATGGTAAGCACCTTAAAAGATGAACCATGTTTCCTGATCGGGCACCCTAGAAGCGGTACTACGTTTTTACACCGTTTTATTCTGAATTCCTGTAATGAATTTAACGGCCTTAAATTAGAAGATATGTTGACACCGGCTATGGGCGTTTTCCTGCCACTGCTGCGCAAAGTATCATTAAACTGGTTGTATGATCCAGATATTCACGAAACCTCATTTCAAAATTGGGAGACGGATGACATAGCATTAGGCTTGAAATACAAAGCAGGCTATCTTTCCTGGTTATATTTTAAATGCCGGAAAGGGTTGGTAAGTGATCAGGATTTTTACATATGGTTCAACGCACAAAGGGAGCGAAACTTTAGTTATCTCTTAAAAATATATTTAAAAAAGCGGAAAAAATTTCCTGAAAAAAGATTTTTGTCGAAATCATTCATCGGTCTTTTCTTTCTGAATGAACTTGCTGGTTCATATAAAGACGCCAAGTTTGTGCTGCTCATGCGCAATCCGCTGGAAACGGTTCCTTCTACTTTATCATTGATGGAAAAATTACAAACGCGTCTGTTTTCTTTCGACAAACTTGCTGATGCGAACAGACAAACTTACTTTGATAACGTTTATAATTCGGTAAAATTTTACTATGCCAGGTTAGACCAGATAATAAAGGAAAAAGTTAATTCGAATAAATTTATGCTGGTTTCATATAAAAAATTAAATAGCAATTTTGCTGATGAATTTAAAAAAATTGCGGCATTCTACAAAATTGATTATATTTCCGAAACTAAAGTTGCAGAACAGGATATAAAACAGAAAGAAAGGCATTCAAAACATATTTATAACTGCGCTAATTATGGTATTGATGAAGATAAAATCCACAAGGATTTCGCATTTATAATGGAGAATTATGAAATTTAAAATATTAGGCAGAATAACTATTATAGTAGGCATAGCCTGTCTGACCGGTTGCAGTTCGATTCCTGATTACTATGGAGAAAGGGATTCAAGCAGAGAAGTGTGTGCGCCACGGGAGAATATTGTTCTGGCCGTCATTGAGGCGTTAGACATGCTTGGCTGCAGAGAAATCACTCGGGATAAAACCGATTCCAAGTTCCTTGGTAGACGCAGTTTTATTGCAGGTTTTCTCTGTGGTTCGGGAGGAGAAGATATTAAAGTTGAAATACTGGAACTTGACAGTAAGAAAAATCTCTATAGAATAAATGTTTTATCCCTGAAAAGAGTTCCGTATTATGTGGCTCCAGACTTTAGAGATAAGCAGTTCATGTCGTATTTTTTCTTTGTTTTGAAAGATAATAGGAAAAAGTTGAACGTAAATGAGTAAATTTTTCAAATATTTTGCAGTTTCATTTCTGGGTTTGTTTTTGACCTCATGTACAACTCAAAGTTCCGGATATAGATTTGAAACGGCGCCTGCAACCCTCATCTTGGATAAAAAAGTTTCTATCGTTGATAAGCTTGACTCCCCAATCAAATATGTGCCTATAGGAAAAGTTCATGTCCACAATCGGTGTAACTTCTGGTTATTGCTATTTTGTCCATCGGAAAAATCATTAAAGAAAATATTGAAAAAGGAAGCCTTAGATTTAGGCGCAAATACTATCATCAGAATTAGAAAAATTAAAATGGGACAATTTGAATGGAGTGAAAAACATATGTTAGGTACAGCGGTGTACATAGCGAAATAATACAACGTAGTTCATCTGTTTTTGCGTATATATCATTCTCGTAGATAGCCGAAAGAATTCCTTCCTCGGCTTGTTTTAAGTTCAAAATCATCGAAAGACGCGATTAATCCTCACGTCTTTTTTGTTTTTTAACACTTATCTGGAGATATTGTCATGAATATGTGTTCGGAAAAAATCACGAATCTGGCGAAAGCTATGCTGAAAGTGCAGAAACAACTGCGACCAGCGCTGAAAGACAACTATAATGGTTTCACTCAGAGTCGTTATGCGACTCTCAATTCGGTCATGGAGGCTTGCGGTGAGGCTCTTATTAATGCCGGGATATGGGTAACGCAATATCCGGTGCCGGTTGAAGGTGATGGATCGTTGCTGGGGCTGGTAACAAAGCTGGTTCATGCGGAATCCGGGGAGTGGCAGGAATCGTTATTGGTTATGCCTTTGCCGAAAGCGGACCCGCAGGGATATGGTTCGGCTCTGACCTATGCCCGGCGCTACGGGCTGTCAGCGATGGTAGGTTTGCTGGCTGAAGATGACGATGCCAACCTGGCCTGCAACCCTAGTGACTTGAAAGGTCAAAATAACGGCAATTTTGACCTGCAAACTACACGTATAGTTGAAGGGAAAAGACGGAAAAATGATTTCGTTGACAATTCGTCTCAAAACGATGTTTTAGAAAATCTACCTCATATTGATGGAGTTTCATATCAGCAACAAAAGGCCAAAGACGGAACGGTTTATATCACTGCTGCCGGTAATGTCCGGAATAAGAATTCCATCCTGAAAGAAACCGGGTTTAAGTGGAACGCCAACCGCAAGCTGTGGTGGAAAGCCGCATAATCTGATCAAAGTTATAATAAGAAACTGGCCTCGTTCACGCGAAAGCGTGGACGGGGCTGTTTGCTTTTAATAAAGGGAGTTTTTGAAAATGCAAAATGAAATACAGGTACGAGTAGACAGTTCGGAAGTGCTGAACCGGGTGAGCCGGATGTTTGACGGTACGCCAAGGAGTGTTTTACGTGAACTGATGCAGAATGCGCGTCGGGCCGGAGCGACAAAGATTGATATTTACGATTAGGGCATTTGTCCTATAGCCCTTAATTGGGCTTGAAAAGCTGGCGTTTGAGCCTGACATTATTGTTGACCAAGACAATAACCAAAAGGAGCAAACGCCATGGGACAATGTACA
>JBAYCO010000249.1:0-6349 GCA_041668685.1 Victivallaceae bacterium
ATGAGGTAAAGATAAGAAAACTGCTTGATATGGATATTGCCCCGCTTGCCTATGCCAACCGGCCTGAAAATAAAATCATAGAAACCCAACCGGATGGCAGAAAGATTACGGAAGATATATGGGGAAGCCGATATGTTCAGGGGGGGCACAGCACCGAACAGATTGCTTGGCCGATTAAGGACATTGAAGACGTTTACCGGTATGAGTTCCCCGCCCTGGACAGCTTCCGGAATCATACTATCAGCCAATGGAAGCAGGATACCGATTTTTTCGTATTTGCGCAGCTTGACGGCGGCTTTAATGGGGTATATCCCCTTTTTGGCCTGACAGAATTCCTCATGTATTCCGCGACCAATCCTGAAGACATAAAATTTTTCATCAATAAAACCATTGATTACTGGCTTGAACTTGCGAAGATCATCCTCAAAGCCGAACCTGACGGAATTCTTATCGGCGATGACATGGCTTACAATACCGCAACGATGATGTCTCCGGAATCGCTTCGGGAACTCGTGTTCCCGGCCATGAAACGCGAGGTGCGCACCCTGAAGAAAATGTCCGGCGGATTGCCGGTGTTCCTGCATTCAGACGGCAATCTGAATGCGGTTCTGGATGATATCGTCGATATCGGTTTTGACGGTCTCCAGTCGCTGCAGCCTTCGGCTGCGATGGATATCGGGAAGATCAAGGCCGAATATGGCGACAGGTTGTGTTTAATGGGTAATGTCGATTTAAATTACCTGCTTCCGTTCGGTACTCCCCGGGAGGTAAAAAATGAAGTAAGACGGCTGATCGAGCTCTGCGGCAGGGACGGCGGCTACATCCTTTCGTCATGCAATATTTTGACGAAAGACGTGCCGCCGGAAAATGCGCTGGCGATGTATCAGGCCGCTTCCGGACTGTAATAAATAATTTTCAGTTTTATAAAAAGGATTTTTATTATGAGTTTAAAAGTTTTACCTGACCTCAAAACCGTTAATTTGCTTATTGTCGGTGCGGGAGGAAGAGGTTCCGGATACGCGGGATTTGCGGAAACTCATCCCGACCGGGCTAAAATTGTGGGAGTGGCCGAACCGCGTGAATATTACCGGCAACAAATGGTCGAAAAGTACAAGATCCCCGGAGAAAATGTTTTTACCGACTGGAAGGCGGCGAGCTTGCGGGACCGCTTTGCGGATGCGGTCATCATTGCGACCCAGGATTCCATGCATGTTGAACCGGCCGTCGCTTTTGCCCGGAAAGGATATAATATCCTTCTGGAAAAACCCATGGCGCCGAACGCCGCGGGCTGCCAAAAGATCGTTGCCGCGGCCAGGGCCGCGAAAATTATTTTCGCGGTCTGTCATGTCATGCGCTATACCAAATACACCGGGATATTGAAAAAACTTATTGATTCGGGAAAAATTGGAGAAATTGTCAACATTCAGCACCTGGAACCGGTCGGCTACTGGCATCAGGCCCATTCTTTTGTCCGGGGCAACTGGCGCAATGAAAAAGGATCATCCCCGATGCTTCTGGCCAAGTCCTGCCATGATATTGACTGGATCAAGTACCTCATGGGGGGCAGATGCGAGTCGGTTTCCTCTTTCGGCACGTTGAAACATTTCCGCCGGGCGGAAAAACCGGATGGGGCGGCCGACCGGTGTTCAGATTGCGGAATAGAAGCGCAATGTCCTTATTCCGCAATAAAAATTTATCTGAAGGACCGCCTGAAACAAGGAAAAGCGGAATGGCCGGTAAATGTCCTCACCCCCGACACTACCGTTGAAGGTGTGACCAGAGCTTTGCGCGACGGTCCTTACGGACGGTGCGTGTATGCCTGTGATAACGATGTGGTGGACAACCAGGTGGTGAACATGCTGTTTGACGGAAAGCGGACCGCTTCATTCACGATGACCGCGTTCAACCGGGGCGGTCCCCGGATAACCCGGATTTTTGGAGAAAAGGGCGAATTGTACGGGGATGGTTCGATAATCCGCCATTATGATTTTCTTTCGGATAAAACCGACCTCATTGACACCAATGCTCCGGAAGCGTCCATTCTGGGAGGACACGGCGGGGGAGATACCGGCATCATGCATGCTTTTGTCGCGGCCGTCGCCGATAACGATCCGGGTAAAATCATTTCCGGTCTGAACGAAACGCTGGAAAGTCACCTGATCGTCTTTGCCGCCGAAAAAGCGCGAAAGGAAAACACTGTGGTAAATATGAACTGTATGGAAAAGTTTTGACGAATGACTACATATGGCAATAACTTTAAACTGGTGGAATGTTCCGGAACTCCTCGCGAGATGGGACGGCAGTACGGGGAACAGGCCCGGAATGATATTCTGCGCAACGTGGAATTATTCGCTGGTCTGTGGAATACGGATGACCGCGCCGCAAAAGCCGCAAAAGTAAAAAAACGTTCTGGAAACATATTTACCGGAGGTGCTTGAGGAACTTAAAGGCGTTGCCGAAGGCGCAAATGTTGATATCAGGCGCGTATTGCTGATCAATCATGTTGATACGTTCGTGAATAATACAGAACGCTGCACGCCGGTAATTCTCAGAAGTTCCCCGCAGGGGACAATTATCGCCAAAAACAATGATGCTCCGGTTAACGAAGATTTTCTGTTCATTATCCGCAAGGGCAGGCCCGCTAAAGGCGTTCCGTTCATTCAGATAACTTACGCCGGATGGATTGGGGGGCTTGACATAATGAACTCCGAAGGGTTGGCCAACACTCACGGTTCGGTGGGAGCGGTATTCGATAAAAGCGGTCTGCGGATTGATATCCGTCTTAAAGCTTATCAGCTTATGAACGTCTGCCGGACAGTGGATGAATTTATCGCCGGTCTGCATGAAGTCCCGCTTACCGGCAAAGGCTTTAATATCGCATTGGGCGACAGGTCCGGCGGCACGGCCATGCTGGATGTCGCCGTGCCTTTCATTGCCGTCAGGAACCGTAACAAGCAATTTGATTACGCCACCAATATCTATAAGGCTACGGGTTTGGAAAACGCCGATATGCGCCCGCCTGGGAAACGTGATATCTGCGTTTACCGTTACGGCTATCTGAAATGGCTGGAAGCAACCAATCCGCCCGGAAACCTTGATGACCTCAGGAGATTATTAAGCAGCCATGAACCGTGGGCTCCTTGCCGCCACGGCGGGATTCATGGTTCGAAAACGCTCTGGTCGATGATAAATCTGACCAAATCGGGAAAAGTATTGATTGCCCACGGCAATCCGTGTCAAAATGAATATCGGGAATATAGTTTATGAACAAAAAATTGCGAAAAAGTCTGGTTTCGGCCTGCAAATGGCTTACCGATGTCGCACAAGTCAAAGATAATCAGCCGGTCGGTAAGCGCGGCCGGGCAATGAACTTCAATTTATGGAATGGGGCCGTAAAAGGTGAATATTGCGCGGCGACTAAGGAATGGAATACTTTCGGGCCGGCGTGGCATACCGGACAGGCGGTAAAAGCGCTTGTGATGGCGGAAGCCGTCCTGAATTGCCCAGATTTGCTTGACGCCGCGAAATACGGCGCCGGTTTTATTACTGCAAACCAGGCAAGGGAAGGAGAAGATGCCGGAGTAATTTTTACCTTTGAAGATTTTCCCGACCTGGTCTGTACTGCCGGGGTACTTGAAACTGTTGACGGTCTTTTCATGCTGGCGGAAGCGGTTGGGAAAACGGAATACGAAGATGCCGCCAATGCCGCAGTCCGCTGGGTGGTCAATAAAACCTATTGTCCCGCAGAAAGATTATTCAGGGATGCCTACCGCTACAGTGAGCATCGCTTTATAGACGGGAAACTTTCCAGGCGCCCGTTACTCGACGATGCCGTGTTTCTTAAAAGCTGGAGATCGACCGGCGAAGAGATTTTTAAGAAAGTAACTGTTGAAATCGCCGAAATGCTCCTGGAAAATGAAAATCCGCCCGGTAACTGGATAAAATACGGGCCATGCAACAGCCAAACCGGCAATATTCATCCGCGCCACGCCTACTGGTGGGGAATGCCGATGCTGGAAGTCTATAAAGCTACCGGGGACGAACGTTTTCTGCAATGTTTTTTCCGCAGCGTCAACTGGTACAAACAGGCCTTGCGCCGGGACGGCGGCTTTATCCGCAATACATATGCGGATTTCAATACCGATTCGTTCGGCCACGCCACCAGCGGTACCGCCTGCGCGGTAATCGCATTTTTGAAATATTATGAATATACCGGCGATAAAGCAATCGTTGAATATATAGAAAAAGGATTGAATTACTGCATGAAAATGCAGTTTGCCGATCCGGAAGACCCGAACCTGAAAGGCGCTGTCCTGGAAAAAATAATGCCTCCGGACGGTACCGACCGCAGCCCGTATCATATCCGGGATCTCGGAACGATATTCTTTATTCAGGCGGCGGCTTTATATTTGCAGATATTCGAAAAAGGTAAGCTTGCAAAAGTTGAGGCTAAGAGCGAAACAGTTATGAAATTGGAAAAACGAATTAAAACAGGTGAAGGGGGAAAAATGATAAATTTAATAGTAAAATTGAGGGCATATCACCCCACTTATCTGGTATGTTTTTTCGGGAATCAAAGTATAGCTTCGGAAAACCATAATAAAAGCGGGTTTACCTATGTGTATGAAATATTGAAAAAAGAACCAAATACGATTGTGGAATTGGTAAAGGAGTTTGATGATATTTGTACACGATGCAAAAAGTCGGAAAAGGATGAAAAAGGCAGTGTTTGGAGCACGGATATGAGTTGTACTTCCAGCCGTAATGAAGAAGTAGTCCGTAAGCTTCATGCGAGCAGCATAAAAGTACTCGAAACTCTTGGCCTTAACTATGGAAGCCGGATCAGTTGGAAAGATCTGGTAAAATTATTATCTGAACGCATTCCCCGTCTTAACGATCCGATGATTGGAGGACGGGAAAATCAAGGTAATTATGAAGCCGGATTTAAAGTTTTAGAAATTAAAATGGGAACGCAAAAAACTAGTTAATATGGAGAATAATTTCATGGGAAAAATACATGACAAATTAATCGGCTTGGAAAATATTAAAAATTTTTCAGGGAGACAACTTTAATAAAACGCTAAAGGATTACGAGGATTATAATGAGCTTTACTTTAAAATCGCAATTCAGAGGAGACCTCAAAAAATTGGGAGTATGTTCCAAGTCTGAACAGGCTAAGCCGGACCAACTCGACCTGGTAAAAATGGCTTCCCTTGCATTGAATTATCTCAAGGGCAATCCCGATCCCAAGCGGGCTTATGAATGCAAATTTGCTCTTGGGCCGCTGGGGATTCCATTTCATGTGCCGGGTTCTCCTTCCAACGAACATGGCTTTGATGTTATTTCTTTAGGTGATACCGACTGCAGGATGGATATGCAATTCCCACACATGCGGGAAATTGTCGGTATCCATGATCCGGACCCGGCAGAAATTGGTGTACGCCAACGTATCCTAAGATATCTTGATACTGATTGTCTTTGCTGGCTGAATCCGGGCGCAATTATAGGAACGACAATCAATGAAAAATGGGCATCAACATGGGCCAGTGCCAAATTGCTTTATAGTTTGTCGGAAAGCTATGAGCGAACTCAGGATGTAAAAATAAAGAAAACGGCACAAAAAATATTTAAAGCCCTGCACAAAATAGCCATCCGCAATGGTAATCGTGCTTATTATTGGGGAATTGCTCCTTACAAAAACGGGCATTGGTTATTGCGTAAATGGTCTCTCAGCCAGGGGAGAAATTATCCCTATATTGTCGAACCATTATTGCGCTATTATGAATGCTGCGGTGATGAGGCAGGGCTTGAACTTGCCAATGATTTTGCGGACGGCATCCTCGACGGCGTTCAGCCGGAAATGGGTAGGCAACGGATTGATAGCCAAACAGGCAGATTTGAAGGACCTATTCACATCCACACTCACAGCATTTGGGGCGTAGCTCATCTTGGTGCTCTCACCGGGGAAAAGAAATACTCCGACTTTGCGCGCCGCACCTATGAATTTGTCCTTTCTCTGGGGACGGATTACGGTTGGTATCCGGAACATTCTCCCTTATCTTCCCTTGCCGAAGTCTGTGTGATTGGTGACATGGTCAGCCTTGGAGCTTGGCTTGCCCGGAGCGGTTATCCCGAATATTGGGATCACGTCGAGCGCACGCTGAGGAATCTGTTAGTTAAGGCGCAATTTACCCTGACGCCGGAATTTAGCAGTCTGTTTAAAAAATCCAACCAAGGGAAAAGTCATGAAGAAATCCAAGCGGCGCTGAAAGCGCTGAAAAATATTGAAGGAGGTTTTGTTTCGCAACCGACTTTTAACGATTGGGTAGGTTTTCCTGACAATCCTAG
>JBAYCO010000250.1:0-6256 GCA_041668685.1 Victivallaceae bacterium
TAACAGTCGAAGCACAAAAATATAAGAATGAATTCGATGCCTCATTTAAAAAAGTTCAAGCCGCCAGAAAGAATGTTTCAACATTAAGGAATGCATGGATAAATCTGGCCCGCAAACAAATGATAGACAAATATTCTTATAAGTCGGACAATAACTATAGTAGAGATGTTCGGGAACTTAAAATTTTTTTTAAACTGCCGTAAAGGAGTTAAAAAATTTGAACAAAGAACACGAAACTCTCTATGAAAAACAGCAGACAGCGGAAAAAATTTTAAAGGATTTTTCTTCATGTTATAGCAAATTGGCACCTGTAATCGAGCCGGAACGTCAGGAGCTTGCGGCGTTGCTGAAGGAATTGCCTATTGAAGAAATAAAAAATATTTTACGGCAATTAAAGCGGAAAGCGAAAATTAATAAACAATGAAAAACACGTTACATAAAAATCAACAATGGACAAGGTACTTATCCGGTTATAAAATCGGAATTGAATTCTTGAAAAGTATCCTTGTGAAAAAATGTTTTGATTTACGTATTTTCTGCAGGAATCAGGGCGCTTGCGGCATGTTTTCAGGAGGCAGCATACGCAATGTATCCAAAATGGTGGGGGACTCGATGGTATTACTGCGGATTAGATTGTAATAAAGTACGAGGAAGAGACACATAAGGAAAATGGAGACGTTCTATGAAAAAACAAAAATTCTGAGATTGGAAACAATCGGTTTGGGGGGGATACGATTTTTTTTCAGATGAAACAACTTTAACTTTAAGGGAATTATGATATCATGATAAAAATAAATGACAAAATCGATCGTTCTAAAAAAAGTCAAAATTTTTTCAAAATAAACTACTTTAAGAACTTTTACCTGCATTCTATATTTTGGGCAACAATCGTATTTATGAATATGAATTCGTTGTCAGCCGGTGAAGTAAAACCGTATATAAAAAAATCTCCGGTTTATAAATGTTATAAGATTCCTGAAGGGACAGTCCATATAGATGGGAAACTTGATGAGGAGTGTTGGAAAAATAAACCCGTGATAGAATTCAGACAAATAGAAAATGGCACACTGCCAAAATATCAATCCGCAGCGAGGATTGTATGGGATGACAAATATTTATATATCGGCATGGAGCTTGAAGATCCAAATGTTTGGGGACGGTGGGGAGTAAAGGATAAAGAGATTAAAAAGCAGAGGAGAAAATTTATCATTTGGGATTCATCGGGATTGGGTAGTGTGGAGATAAAGATTATGGAATCGGATCCATTTATCAAAATATTTCTTGATCCGGATGCGGATAGAAAACGATATTTGGAATTCCATATCAACGTACTGAATAATGTTTTTGATTGTTATCTGGATAAAGATTGGGAGCTTGTCGGGGCGGGCGATCCAAAATCAAAGGATAGATGGAAAGGTTGGAAGTTATTACAAGATTCTGACAACTGGCATCCCGAATGGAATTGTGCCGGGTTAAAAAGCGCCACTCAAATATATGGAACTCTTAATTTTCCTGATGATCGTGATAAGGGCTGGTCAGTAGAAGTGTCCATTCCATGGAAATCATTGAAGGACTTCACGAAAAATAGTTGTCCTCCGCAGATTGGCGATAAGTGGAAAGGCCATTTGGGCAGGGCGTATAGAACAGAGTATAGGGGGAAAAAACAATACTGGACATGGCCCGTGATAGGTGCGGTTAACTGCCATTTGCTGAACCGTTACGGTTTTCTGATTTTTTGTGGATTGCAACGGGAAGGGAAGCAATGAAAGTTTCAACAATAGTCGCAATTTTTATTTTCGTTTTTTTTATAAGTGCCAATTCCGTATTCTCTCATGAATTTAACATAATTGCGCATGGGGACGCCAAATTCCCATCCGCCGAAGATTGCCGGAAAATGGGGGTGAGCGCGCTTTGGTTTTACAGCGGGCTTCCCCTTAAATTCAATGAAAATGGCGAACCGGCGAATCCTAAAAAATTTGTTTTGTTGTTCGAACGCTTCAATAATACTGACATAGCCTTAATTCCGCTGCTGAATATCTTTTATCAGAAAAATACCGGAAAATGTCAGTTAAGCCGCTTCAGCGATAAACCGCATTACCGCTGTTTTTCCCGGGACAACTCCGATATTGTCGAAAGGCTACGGCTTCTGGTTAAATGGCTGGGGCATTTCAAGAACTTCGGAGGCTTGTGCCTGGATGATGAACCGGGAGTTCAGCCGGGCGGCTGTATCTGTGAAAACTGTGTCAAACTTTTTCGGAGTCAGTACGGCTTGAAGCCGCCTGCGGATAAAGTTTATTTAAATACCCCCAAAGGCGTTGTCCCTGAAAATAATCCCGTACTTTTATGGACAAAATTCCAGAATGATGAGTGCATTAAATATTATACCTCGCTTGCCGCCGTTATAAAAAAAGAGAATCCCGGAATCCGGGTGCTTAATATTCCGGCGGCGGCGTATTTTTCGGGGAAACAGCTTTCGATCCCGAACTGCAAACCGCAGGATTTCATAAAATCCGGCCGCCGGGTTTCCTTGGATAATTGCCATATCAGGAATTTTCAGCTTTATGTGCAATTCTATATGAATGAAATTACATCTTCCGGATGGAAAAATAAAATAGCTGACGGTCTTTCTCTTTGTATGTTGAATACCGGTCTGGTGAATTTCCCCAATCTTCCCGTTTACGAAAAATTCAGGCCGGTAAGCAAACCGGCGGTTATTTCAGTTCCGGCCTTCAAGCGTTTTATTTTGCAGACTTTTTCCGAGGGGGTGAAGGGAATAGTATATTTTCGGGGGCGTTCTCTGACTCCAGAACATGTAAAGGCAGGTGCCGATGTATATAAAAAATTCATTGTTCCGATATGTGCAGGTACTCCGAAGCTTCATAAAGCCGCAGGTAAAGTTGCCGTATTATATTCCACAAGCACCCGTACTTTTGCCGATTTATGGGTAAACAACCCACTGGAACGCTATAAGCATCTCCATGAATGTGACGCGCTGGCTTATTATCTGTTCAGGAAAGGGATCCCGTTCGAAATGCTTATCGAAAACGAACTGAACTCTTTACAGGAACTGAAAAGATTTCCGGTTATTTTTTCCGCGGGTCTTGATTATTTGAGCGCCGACAAGGCAATGTTGCTTGAGGAATATGTTAAAAAAGGCGGCAAGCTGATTACAGACCGAAAATCCCGGATAAATATCGGCCTGAAGGTTGACTTTGATGCGGCCTCCTGGTACCGGGCGGTTACGGACGGTAATCAGCGTGCCACCGACATGGAATTTCAGGCCGGATTGCTGGAGGCGGGTTTAGGTAAATATCTCGATAATATACCTACGCCTTGCAGAACCTCGTGCCGTCATGCCAACCTCAATCATCTGACTGACGGCAAAAACTTATATCTTTTTATTGTTAATGATGATTTAAATGCTCCGATTTCCACAATACTGCGATTTGACGGGAAATATGATGTTTCAGATATCCTTGAGAAAAAAGAGCTCAGCAATATTGACCATATGCGGGTATTTATAAAACCGGCGGAATTGAAAGTAATTCAATTACATCATAACAATTTTTTACAAAGGAAAAACAAGTTATGCAAAAAGTAAATGACAAAATCAAATGGTTTAAATCAACGCAACTGGTTAAGAAATCCATTATCTGTCTGGCGCTGATACTGCAGGGTTTTTATCTCTCGGCAGCGGAAAATATATTTTATCCAGATCCAAGCTTTGAGGTTTGCGGCGAAAGTGGCTGTGCAAGAACCGGAGATAAAGCCGGCCATTTAAAAACCGGGAGTAAAGAATGCAACAAGGATAACCGGGCTCTGATGAAAAGTATCATTGTCGAACCTTTTGCTACTTACCGCTTCAATGCCTGGGTCAGAGCCCGGACGGGTACCGGCAGGGCTCTAGCCTTGTACTGCTACCAGACAACATCCTTAGGCTGCTGGTTCAATCAGCATTACGCGGTTCTCAAAGCAAGCCCTGAATGGATTGAAGTCGAAATCCGTATCATACCATTTACGGAGAGGATTTATGTTAGACCCCTATTATTTAAAAATGCGGCAAATTGGGAGGCTTGGATTGACGACATAAAGGTTGAAAAGATTAAAAGCGTTAAGGACACGATTGCCGAACTGAAGGCAAAACCGACGCCTTCCGAACTTGACCGGTTGATCTTGGCGCGTTTCCTGATTTCCAAAGGGGAACTTCAAAAGGCAGAGGAATTGACCGCCAATACCCGACCTGCAATAAAAGCCGACATTGCCGGTTTGCTGGCAGGGCAAGCAACCGTAACCGGACAGCGGCATCTGCAAATCCTTAAAATGCTCCAAGCCGGTGGTCTGGAGTCCCCGAATCACCCGAAAACGGCTCTAAAGAAATTCAAAGCCGTTCTTGCGCCATGTGGAGTTGTGGAAAAAGCAGATATTTTCAACACCGCTTTGAGGGAAAGCCCGGAAACAGAAGTTCTTTGGGATTTATACGCGGAATTTCTGCAGCAGTGCAGCAGTTCAAAAGAAGCGCTGACTTGCGCTGAGCAAACGGCAATTTCAGATTCTGCCGAAAACCTCATAAAAAAAGTGCAGTCACAGCAAAAACAATCGAAAACCTGCTTGGAAAAGGTCGAAAAGCTACAGAGAGTTATTGATGTAGTCCGGATTAAATTGGAAAAACGGGAAAAAAAACTGGGACATTGTAAAATCCTGCTCGGCGGGAAACTGCTCAATCCCCGCTTTCACGCCATTGTCATCCCAAACACGCCATCTGAACCTGAAAAATATGCGGCCAAGGAGTTGCAACATCATTTTGAACTTTTAACAAGCCAAACCCTACCGGTTTTGAAGGACAAAGAAACTGCCGGAGACAAACGGAGTTTTTTCGTTATCGGCAAGAGTCGGTTGCTGAAAGATTTCAATATCGATGTCGATTGGGAAAAACTGGGGAAAGACGGCATATTCATCAAAGCTTCAGGGCCACATTTATTTCTGGCCGGGGGACAACGCGGCGCTTTATACGCCTGCTATACTCTGCTGGAAGATGTTCTGCAAGTGCATTGGTTGTCTCCACAATGCACGGTATATCCCAAAAGTGGGCTCTTTAGTCTCGCCAGCATTGAAATTTTTTATGTTCCGATGCTGGAATTTCGCGACCATGATGCTTTTATTTTTAAAGGGAATTCCATTTACGCGGCCCGCAACAAATTTAACGGTCATCGTAGTAACCCCCCTGAAAAATGTGGCGGCAGAGTATCTTATATTAGAAAAAGTTCACATACTTTTTATGCCCTACTACCAATACAAAAATATTTCGCGAAGCACCCCGAGTATTTTTCGGAAGTCGGCGGCAAACGGCAGCGCGGAAAAATCAGAGGGAATAACGAGATTACTTACACCCAGCTTTGTCTCTCCAATCCGACGGTTGAAAATTTGGTGGTGCAAGAGGTCAAGAAATGGATCGAAAAATATCCGGGCGACATTGTATCGGTTACCCCAAATGATGGTGGTGTTCCCTGTGAATGCGCCAAATGTAAAGCAGTCGATGAAGAGGAAGGAAGCCAAGCTGGTTCACTAATACGATTTGTTAATCGCGTTGCTGAACGGATCGGGAAGAAATATCCCAATGTATTGATAGATACTTTTGCATACGGATATTCACTAAAGCCACCTAAACTTACCAAGCCACGCTCGAATGTGGTTATACGTATAGCTGGGATAAAATGTTCTTACTCCACTCCGCTGGAAACAGGGAGAACGGCTGAAAATCGGAAGTTTTGCGAATATTTAAGCAAGTGGGGAAAAATTGCATCCAGACTTCATGTCTGGGACTATGCCACCAATTTCAGGCATTATCTCCTTCCACATCCAAATCTCAGAACCCTGAAACCGAATATCCAATTTTTTATAAAAAATGGAGTTAAGGGTATTTTTGAAGCTGGAAATCAACATTCCGCTGGTGGAGAGTTCCAAGAATTAAGAGCATGGCTGATTGCAAAACTCCTTTGGAACCCTAATGCAAATTTTGAAAAATTGCTGAACCAGTTTTTGACAGGTTTTTATGGTCCAGCAGCTCCTTTTTTACGGAAATACATTGATTTAATTCATGATTCAGCGGAGAAAACCAATAGTGAATTGACCTGTTACACCAAAGTTAATTCGCCGTTTCTCACCCCGGAAATCCTGGATAAGGCTGACGTGATTTTTGACCGGGCCGAGAACGCAGTTAAAGGAAATGCATCTTTTTTAAAACGCGTGCAGATTGCCA
>JBAYCO010000251.1:0-6251 GCA_041668685.1 Victivallaceae bacterium
AAAAGGTTTGATTTTACCTCGAAAGGCAATTTTTATATTTGGCATGCTTTCTGCTTTGTAATACCTTACCATAAATCGACAGATAGAAATTTTAAGGATAAAACAATGGAAACACATCAGTGGCGACAATATTACCCGGGGGCGATGCCTGACCGGGGACTATATAGTTTTGACAACGAGCACGATGCCTGCGGGGTCGGCCTGGTAGCCGACCTGAATAATAAGCCGACCCACAAAATCGTTGAAATGGGGATGACGGTGTTGAAACGCCTTACTCACCGGGGCGCGGTCGGCAGTGACCCGGAAACCGGTGACGGAGCCGGTTTGCTGATGTCAATGCCGGACGAATTTTTCCGCCGCGAACTCGGCGATGAACTTCCTGAAGCCGGCCGCTACGGCGTCGCGATGATCTTCGGCGCAGTGGGTGAAGAGGCGGCAATTGATAAAATCGTCAGTTCGGAAAACGCCCGTGCCATAAAATGGCGCACGGTTCCGGTGCGCCCTGAGGAAATCGGCAAAAACGCCCGCCGCAACTGTCCCCTTATCCGTCAACTTTTCATCAGCGGGGAAAATTTCGAAAGCCGGGAGGTGCTGGAACGTAAACTGTTTGTCATTCGGCGACTGATCGAAAAGGCGATACCGGACTGCTATATTTGCAGTTGTTCCAGCCGCAGCATCGTTTACAAGGGACTGCTTCTGGCCGGACAGGTGGAAAAATTCTATGTCGACCTGGCTTCGAAACATTTCAAATCCACTCTGGCGCTGGTGCATCAGCGTTACAGCACCAATACTTTCCCGACCTGGGAACTGGCGCATCCATTCCGTTACCTGGCGCACAACGGCGAAATCAACACGCTGCGCGGCAACCTGAACCAGTTGCGCGGGCGCGAACCGCACTTGGCCAGTGAACTTATGGGCGACGACCTGAAAAAGATTCTGCCTTTGGTACGGGGCGGACAAAGTGATTCGGCGTGTCTGGATAATATGTTTGAACTGCTGGTCGCCTGCGGCCGCGATTTAATGCATTCAATCCTGATGTTGATGCCGCAGGCCTGGGGCGAAAAATATTACATGGGACGTGATGTCCGCGCCTTTTTCGAATACCATTCGGCCTTAATGGAACCGTGGGACGGCCCGGCGGCGGTCGCTTTTTCCGACGGCGTTAACGCCGGAGCCGTGCTTGACCGTAACGGTTTGCGGCCGGCGCGCTACAGTTTGAGCTCGGATAACATTTTTGTCCTGTCTTCGGAAACGGGAGTGCTGGACATTAGCGCGGATAAAGTGATAAAGAGAGGTCGTCTGCGGCCGGGGGAAATAATTTACTGCGATATGGAAAATCATCGCCTGGTTTATGACGGTGAAATCAAAAACCTGGCGGCGCGCCGACAGCCGTACCGCCGTTGGGTGGAGGAAAACAAAATTTCCATGCATGGCTTGTTCAGCGTCCTGAGCGCTTCCGATCTTTCCCAGAATTTGTTTAATGACCAGCGTTTGTTCGGCTACAGCCGTGAGGATATTGACGTGATCGTCGCCCCGATGGCGGCGAACGGCAAGGAAGCGCTCGGCTCAATGGGCAATGACGCCGCTTTAGCGGTGCTTTCCGACAAACCCCAGCTTCTTTTCAATTACTTTAAGCAGTTGTTCGCGCAGGTGACGAATCCGCCTATAGACCCGATTCGCGAGGAACTGGTGATGAGCCTGACTACATATATCGGTAATCGCGCCAACATCCTGAATGAGTCGCCGGAACACGCCCGTCTCATAAAATTGCCCCGCCCGGTGCTGACCGACGGCGAAATCGACGGCTTGCGAAATATAAAGTTCGCCGATTTTAAAAGCCGGGTGCTGCCTATGGCTTTCGGGGTGACGGACGAACAAGGCAGTCTGGAAAAGGCTTTGGAAAAATTGGCGGTGTCGGCCATAGAGGCCGTGAAATCCGGCTGCCGTATCCTGATCCTGAGCGACCGCGATCTTGGAGAAAACAGCGTCCCGATCCCGTCCCTGCTGGCGACGGTAACTGTCAACAAAGCGTTGAACGAAGCCGGTTTGCGTCCTGAAGTCGGTTTGATAATCCAGTCCGGCGAAGTGCGCGAAATCATGCATTTCGCCCTGCTTCTGGGGTTCGGAGCCACCGCGGTCAACCCTTATCTGGCGCTCGCGAGCGTCAGCGCGCTGGTGGAGAACGGCAGGATCGACGTCGATAAAATAACCGCCACCGGCAACTATATTAAAGCGGTTGACAAGGGGCTGCTGAAAGTAATTTCAAAAATGGGAATTTCGACGTTGCGCAGTTACCGTTCCGCCCAGATTTTCGAGGCTGTCGGGCTGTCTTCGGAATTCGTCAATAAATATTTTCCCGGCGCGGTCAGCCGGATAGGCGGCATCGGCATTGCCGAGGTCGCTTCCGAGGCCCGCGCCCGCTATTGCGCGGCCCAGGAAAAAAGCGAACTGCTTGCCTTCGGCGGCCAGTACCGTTACCGCAAAAGCGGTGAACAGCACCTCTGGACGCCGGAAAGCCTGTCTGTTTTCCGCCAGGCCGTGCAGTTGAACAATCCGGCTAAATACCGCGAATATACGAAACTGATCGACGACCAGTCGAAACGTCTCTGTACTTTGCGGGGGCTGTTTGAACTGGCTCCGGCGATTTCTATTCCACTGGAGGAAGTCGAAAGCGCTGAATCCATCATCAGGCGTTTTGTTTCCGGGGCGATGTCGCTTGGTTCCCTGAGCCCGGAAGCGCATGAAACCATTGCCGTCGCCATGAACCGGCTCGGAGCTATGAGCAACAGCGGCGAGGGCGGTGAAGACCCGGAACGTTATGAACCCGGCCCGCACGGCGAAAACCGCATGAGCGCTATCAAGCAAATCGCCAGCGGCCGTTTCGGGGTAACGATAAATTATCTCCGGCATGCCAGGGAGCTCCAGATAAAAATGGCGCAGGGCGCGAAACCCGGCGAAGGCGGACAATTGCCCGGTCACAAAGTTAATAAATTCATTGCGAAAATCCGGCATTCAATGCCTTATGTGAGCTTGATTTCGCCGCCGCCGCATCATGATATTTACTCAATCGAAGACCTGGCGCAGCTGATCTATGATCTGCGGAATTCCAACCCGAAAGCCAGAATCTCGGTAAAACTGGTTTCCGAAGTCGGGGTCGGTACTGTCGCCGCGGGCGTGGCGAAAGCCCACTCCGATGTCGTCCTGATAAGCGGACATGACGGCGGTACCGGGGCTTCCCCCCTGACCAGCATTAAACACGCCGGGCTCCCATGGGAACTCGGCCTCGCCGAGGCGCAGCAGACGCTGGTACTGAACAATCTGCGTTCAAAAGTCCGTTTACAGGTGGACGGCCAGCTCAAAACCGGGCGCGACGTGATAATCGGGGCGCTGTTGGGCGCGGAGGAATTCGGTTTCGCGACGACGATCCTGGTTTGTATCGGCTGCCTGATGATGCGCAAATGCCACGACAACAGTTGCCCGTTCGGGGTCGCCACCCAGGATCCAGAACTGCGCAAACATTTCCGGGGCAAGCCCGAATATATCGAGAATTTTCTGCGCTTTATCGCCGAAGAAGTCCGCGAATACCTGGCCCGGCTGGGCCTGCGCTCCCTTGACGAAGCGGTCGGGCGCAGCGATTTGCTGAGGGTCAATAAGGCGATTGATTTTTACAAAGCCCGCAATTTGGATTTTTCCGAAATACTGGAATCAGCCGCCGCGGGCGAAGTTCGTTACAATCCCGCGACTGCCGAAGAACTCGTTAATTATGACCGGGAGCATCTCCTCGAACCGTTGCACGAAAGTATTGTTTCCGGCAAAAAAGCTGAACTCGATCTGGATTTGAGCAATGTCGACCGGACGGTTGGGGCGGAACTTTCCGGAGAAATAGCCGACCGGCACGGCGCGGCTGGACTGCCGCCGGATACAGTCAGGGTTCGTTTCAAAGGCTGTGCCGGGCAGAGCTTCGGCGCGTTCCTGGCGCCCGGCGTAACTTTTGAACTTACCGGGGAAGCCAACGATTATGTCGGCAAGGGCTTGTCCGGCGGAAAAATAATCATTAAACCGGAAGAAAACGCCGCTTTTAAAGCCTGTGAAAACGTCATTGCCGGGAACGTAATCGGCTATGGCGGCACTAGCGGCCGGATATTCATCAACGGCCAGGCGGGAGAGCGTTTCGCCATCCGTAACAGCGGCATAACCGCGGTGGTTGAGGGCGTCGGGGACCACGGCTGCGAATACATGACCGGCGGTCGCGTCGTCGTGCTCGGACGCACCGGGGTGAATTTCGCCGCCGGAATGACGGGCGGAATAGCCTACGTTTATGACCAGTCGAATGACTTTGATTTGCGTTGTAACGTCGAAACGGTTGACCTCGAAAGCATTCTGCCAGATTCGGAGTCGGAAACCGAACTTCTCGCTTTATTGAGAGAACACCGGGATTTGAGCGGGAGCAGATTGGCGGCGGATATCCTGAATGACTGGGTTAATGAGCGTGATAAATTTGTCAAGGTATTCCCGGTCGAATACCGCCATGCGCTGGAGTTGCTGAAAGAAGATTAGATAGTTGTGAGCATGCCGGTCTGACGACCGGCGCTCCAGGAAATTTTAGGAAATTAAAATATGAAAGAAAGACTGCATAATATTTACCGCCCGATAGATGAGCGTAAAAAAGATTTCAGGGAAGTCGAAAGAAAATTGACCGACGCTGAAATCATTGAACAGGCGAGCCGCTGTACCGAATGCGGTATTCCCTTTTGTCATGGTTCCGGTTGTCCGCTCGAAAATGTCATACCCGAAATGAACGCGGCGGTTTTGGCCGGGAATTACCGTGAAGCCTGGAACATTCTCAGTTCCACCAGTAATTTTCCTGAATTTACGGCGAGGATCTGCCCGGCGCTGTGCGAAGGATCATGTACTTCCGGGATTGAACAGTCCCCGGTAATGGTGCGCCAATTGGAGAAAATCGTCGTTGAAAAAGCTTTTGAACTCGGTTATGTAAAAGCCTTTAAAGCGGACAGGTTGAGCGGTAAAAAAGTCGCGGTAGTCGGTTCCGGCCCTGCCGGACTGGCGGTTGCCGACGAACTTATGCGCCGCGGCCATGGAGTGACGGTTTTTGAAAAAGACGCGGCTCCCGGCGGTTTGCTCCGTTACGGTATTCCGGATTTTAAACTGGAAAAACACGTTATTGACCGCCGTATTGAACTGATGAAGGAATCCGGCATAAAATTCGAATGCGGCACCCGGATTGGAACTGACGTCGCTATTGAATATTTATCTAAACGCTTTGACGCTGTGGTTATTGCCATCGGTACGCCGCAGGCGCGTGACCTGGCCGTTCCCGGACGAGAACTCGCCAATGTTCATTTTGCCCTGGAATTTCTGGGCGGTCAGAACCGGGTGAACGCCGGGGAATTGAAAACCTTGCCGATTTCGGCGCACGGGAAACAGGTTGTCGTTATCGGCGGCGGCGATACCGGCAGCGACTGCGTAGGGACTTCCCTCCGGCAGGACGCGAAAAGCGTTGTCCAGCTTGAGATCATGCCGAAACCGCCGGAAAACCGTTCCTGTTCGACTCCATGGCCGGAATGGCCGTATCAACTGCGGACATCTTCGAGCCATCTTGAAGGCGGAACCCGCCGCTGGAATATCCTGACAAAAGCGTTTAAAGGGGAAAACGGCAAAGTCAAAGCTCTGGAAATCGTTCAGGTAGAATGGGAATTTTCTCCTGAGGGACGGCCTCTGAAATTCAGGGAAATTCCCGGTACGGAAGAAACCGTCCAGGCTGATCTGGCGCTTCTGGCCCTGGGCTTTACCGGAGTTGCCGCGCCTGACGCCCTGGGTTTGAAAACCGGTGAACGCGGCATACTGCATGGCGAAAAGAAAAACGGGATATTCACGGTTGGCGACTGTGCCAAAGGCGCGTCACTGGTAGTCAGGGCAATAGCTGACGGCCGCCAGGTAGCCAAAGAAATAGACGAATACCTCAAATAACGTTCTGTAATTATTCTCCAATTATAATTTTGAAAACCCGGACACGGCGTTATATTAGCGAATGAATACTGTTTTAGATTTAATTCTTAAACTTTAATCTTATATTTGCGGTTCCAGGTAGCGCCGCGTCTCGATGAGATCGGCGACATGCAACGTTGACAGGCTATATAATGTCATTCATTGCCGCTTTCATCGAAAGCTGGCCTACTCGGTTGCGGTATTGCATTGAACGGAGTTCTCATTTTTTTATGAAAAAATCGCTG
>JBAYCO010000252.1:0-6241 GCA_041668685.1 Victivallaceae bacterium
CGGCAGATTTCCTGCCCTTCCGAATCAATGATGCAACTCTGCCCGTAAAGCCAGCGGCGTCCGGGATGTTTTTCAAAAGCTTTAACTACCATATTAAGCGCCCCAGGAAGAAAAATATCATCCGCATTCAACCAGCAGGCAATATCGCCGCCGGCTGAATTCATGCCGTAATTTATGGCGTTTTGAGGAGAACCGTCCTGGCGGGAGATTATTTTGCAGTGATCGCGGTATTCATCGAGTATTTCCAGAGTGCGGTCAGTAGACTGACCGTCGCAAATAATGTATTCCAGTTCAAAATCGCCTTTCTGGGAAAGGACGCTTTCAACCGTTTCCCGAATGTATTTTTCGCCGTTGTAAACCGCTGTTATTACAGATATCTTCGTCATTTGAAAAACATAGCGCGTTCAGGTTAATTATTTTTTGTCTTTTCCCATTCTCGACAACTGTTCTTTCAGCAAGGCCAATTCCTGGCTGAGATTGCGGATTTTGTCAACCTGCCGGGAAATAATAACGGAGAACTGGATCATGATCAGAATTACCGTCAGCAGCAAAACCAGAAACAGAGTCGCCGGGGCATAAAAGATGCCGATCATGTGGGAAACGAAGGTAAGCCCGTCAACCCAGCAGGCAAGGATCAGGAAAAATATACTCATAATTCCCCAGATCAGCGCATAGGCTTCTTTCAGTTTTTTCCACCGGATCAGGTATAGTATGAAAGACGTGAAAATCAAGCTGCCGATGATTGAAATTATCTGAATTCTCATACATGTTCCTCTTCTTTGGGCCGTGACGCAACCATCAGAATGGCAAATCCGACCTTAAACATATAATATACCGCCTTGAAGAGAGAAATCGACGATACGCCGCCCTGGCGTTCCCGCATTTCCGTGAGGACGTCTTTAAACCGGAAATTGTTTTTTCGCATCAATATGATTTCTTCGGGTTCCGGATAATCAAAACTGGGATAATGAAGCGTTGCGAATTTCAGGGCGGCACGGTTGTAGGCCCGAAAACCTGAAGTTGGATCGGACGGAGCGCAGCCGGAAAGCAGCCTTATCAGAAAGCGGAAAAATTTTATTCCGGCCCGGCGCAGGGAGGTGGATTGAAATCCTTTTTTGCTGCTGTCAATGAAGCGTGAACCAACCACGAAATCAGCTTCATCGTTTTTAAGGACTTCCAAAAGCGCGGAAATATAATCGGCGCGGTGCTGGCCGTCCCCGTCGAACTTGACCGCGAAGTCAAAATTATTTCTCCAGGCATATTTGAAACCGGCCTGAACCGCGCCCCCGACGCCCAGGTTACAGGGCAGATCCAGAACGACGGCCCGTCCGTCTTGTTCAAGTTCCGCGAGAGTATTGTCCGTGGAACAGTCGTTGACGACGATTATCCGCCAATCTTCTTTTTCCGGTACATTACTCAAAATGTCGTCAATCACACCGCGTATGCTGTCTGCTTCGTTGAAACACGGAACGATGACTGCCGTTTTCGTTTTCATTGTTTTCCCTTGGAATTCACGAAAATAATTGCTCTTTTATTCATTTGCTTTAGCTGATTGAATTCTTTTTGCTTTCTGAGGATTGCCAGCGCATCCAACTGTTCACGGCCGAGAACGACAAAGTCGGCTTTCCTTATGACTTCCAGTTGTTCCGCAAATTGAATGCGGTTTTCGGAAATATTCATCCATACCGCATCCGCCCAAAATGAATATTGAGGCTGGGTGGCCGCAATGACCAGGCGTTTGCCGTTAACTGGCGTTTTCCCTCCATTCCGGATCCAATGCCCGACCTTATATTCGAAATCGTATTCATGCGTAATCGCTTTTTTAATACCGTTTATTATCTGAAGGGATGCTATCGCGATCATAAGAAAAACCGCCAGTGATTTCAGGGATTTTCTGACAGACAGCAAATCCCAGGCGGATTTTATGGCGATAAAAGTAAAAGGCAGAAGCATAATCGAATTTATAGTATAATACCGGACACTGTTGGAAATGCCTATCAGGATAGCGGCGTTTATTATGACAATCGAAAACAGCATAAATGCTTCAGGCCGGTTTTCCTTTCGCTTCCACCACAGATAAATACCGAACAGCGCCAGAACCAGATACAGAGAATACGAGCCCCTGACAAAACATTCTATTCCCTGCCATATCATCTCCCAGCCGTTATGTAATTTGGGATTAGGCACCTCGGTTTCCCTCGGTACCGTGATAATAAGCTTCTGGGAATAAGTTTCCCGTGAAAAAGGAAACACCTTATATGCGTAATTAGCCTGGCGGATGTCCAGCACCGGGGTTCCGGTCAGTTTGTAACTTTGATATAAGCGCGGCGACACACAGGCGAAGAACACTAAGGTTATGACCAGACAGTGGACAAATATCCTGACAAGACGCCTGGGGACGTCGATTTTTTTGTCCGCAAAGATAAAGTATGCATACCATAAAACCAGAAAAGGTAAAAATATTATCGTTTCAGCCCGAGCCAAAGCAAGACCGGCTAAAACTATTCCAAGCAGGAAAGTATTGGTCCATTTCAGGCGTTTTGTCGCAGTCAGGATCAGGGCGACCGCGGCAATTATGAAAAAGTTCTTTGCGGGATTAAGCAGCCCGGTGCAGCTAAACCTGATTATTTTGGGAGCGACAACATACAGGAAACACCCCCAGGCCGCATAATCGTCTCGTTTTAAAAAGTATCTCAAGACTTGGAAAAGCACCGGGATTGACGCCACATAAAACAGGCAGGAAACAAGAACTAAAGCTCGGAACGGCTCCATTCCCGACAAACTGAAAATCCCGGCCAGGGTCGAATTTAAAACCGGAACTGAAAGCGTAAAGGCATTATCCCATTCCCCGCGGACAAAAGCTCTGGTCATCGGAGCATACCACGCGGCAATATCATCATATAAGTCAATACAGAAGAAGATGTGTAAAGCGCTTATAAAACAGGCCGAAGCAACGGTCAATATCAATATTTTATTTTTCAAAAAATTTCCCCGTCCAGAAAAAATTATCACGCTACCGGTATCCATACTATAATTTTAAATGCGGAAAAGGCAAACCTGAAACCGTCTTATCTGCCAATCCACGAATAAGCAAAATAATAACGCTGCAATAAAGTGATTATGGAGGCGCTTTGAATGACTAGGACTGTTCCGGTAAAAAGCAGGTTGGCCGAAAGCCGTTTTTTCTTGAATCTTTTTATCCCGATACCGCTCAAGAACGGCAACAGCAGCAACGGGGCAAAAGGAATAAAGTAGCGCCCCTGGACTCCTTCGATGTGGGCAAGTACATCCAAATTAGCCAGATAGAATATAACATGAAGCAGCACGAATATTCCCAGGCCGGTAAACAAAAATATAATCCGGTCCCCAAGACGCAAATTAACCGTCCGGATTTCACTCAGGGGGGAAAACAGCAGGATCAGATAGAAGGCGCTTAAAAGCAAAGGCGGCAGCAGAGTGTCTAACCACCCCAGGCAGCCGCCGAAGCTGGCCGCATACAAAAGAATTTTTTCAGAACTGGTAAGCGTATTGAAAAAACAATTCAAAAAGTTTGCCGGACAGGTAGCCAGTATCTTCAGTTTTTCAGAACAAGAAGCGTATTTCCGTGTCTCCCCACAACTGACCGACGGGGCGCCGAAAGAGCGGTCATAAATCTTGCCCGATGCCGGCTTTAATCTCATCTCGCTGCCGGCTATGCCGAAATGCAGCAGCAGCAAAAAGAATATCGCCGCTTTAAAACAATAGTTGTAATTGCCTTTGAATCTATCTTTTTTCAGGAAAAGCAGAGGCGTGGCAATCAGGAAAAACGGGAATTTTAGAAAAGCCAGGAAAGCTATGCCGCAAAGCGGCTTCCAGTTATTACTGAAGCTTATTTTGCGGTTTCCCGAAATGAATTTTAACATCATCGCCGTTACCCAGTAACAAACCGCAATCGTGAGGGAATCATAGGACATGGAGGAGGCCAGGAACAGTGTCATGGGCATCAGCCCAAGCAGGGTGAATCCCCATTTGAAATACGGGCTGACTTTGATCGCGTAAAAAACTATCAAACAATAAGCGATTAAGTTGAACAGCCGTGCGCTCCACATGTTAAAACAGAAATTGGAAGAAAAGGATTTACTCATTCCCATTCCAATGATTGCAGGCAGATAATACGGGATAGTTCTGCTTCTCAGACGACAGAAGTACCCGTTATCCGGGGAAGAGGCGTCTGTCTGGTTTTCGTATGAAAGCGATTGTTTGAATTTTTCGGAAGTATACTTTTTATGGGGGTGAAAAAATAGATAATGATGCATTTTCAGGAAATTGACCTTGTTTTCTGAAAAATACGGGTTGGCGCTGAATGAAGAAAATCTCCAGACGCTTAAAAAATGAACGTCTTCGTCCGGAGCCTGTAACGGCGGGGTTATAAAGACGTTGAGAACGCCAAAAAAGAGAGCGGTTATCAAAAAAAACTTTTCCGCTTTTATCTTTATAAGCTTTTTGAGCAGATTAACCATTTCAATTTCCACTTCCGGCAATAACCTGTCAAATAAGTTTTAACAGTTCTGTCGCGGTTTTACCCTTCACCATTTCTTTGATTTTCGCGAATTTCAAAGGCGTCAAAGCTTTTCCGAATTTAATGAAAAAATCGTTTTTCGCAGCCTTCCCGGAAAAATTCTCATCCGCCCACGCACTGAGGTACCCCATTTTCAAAGGAGTCAGCAGCGTATGGGCAAAAGCGACGGCGGCCCCGTCTACAAAGACAGCATTATGTTTTGCCAGGGCGTCGCAGGCAAAATCATCAATAAGCTTCTGGCCCGGCGCGTTCATTTCAGTGCCGACAATTATGGGCATATCGCGTTTTCCGGCGGCGGCGATGACGGCATCGAGACACTTGGTTTTAGCGGCTTTTACATCAGGATTGCTGAAGTTCCAGTTGCGGTCGGGAATAATAGTCAGCAGCGCCGCGCCATGGGAAATATGCATGTCAAGAAGTCTGCCGGGATCATCTTCGCCGCTGCTCATGCCGTCAAGCCAGGCGATACAGGGGATCGCACCGCAGGCAAGGGTGAAATTATTCATGTCCTGCAGCGCCGGAAAGGAATCGGGACTGGCTTTGACGTAACCGATTCCGCCGCTTTTCATGGTTTTTGAACGAATAGTGGCTTCAAGCTTGACCGAATCGTTGACCAGGGCGGCGGCAACATGTATGCTGAGGGATAATTTCTCCGCCCAGTAGACGGTGCGTTTGCTGTCGTCGGGGAACATTTTTTCCGCTTTTTTCCGGTAGGCGGTGCAGACATGCCGCTCGGTGACATTACCGAAAGGCGTTAAGCTCACCGCATCTTTTTCGAAATCAAGTTCAACCGGACTTAAATGGGTATTTACCAGTTTTACTATGTTCCTGGTTCTCGCTACGGCTTTGTTTTTCAGGCTGTCAAGGAATTTCTGCTGTTCCGCCGGAAGCTTGGAGGCTGTAAAGCCGACGCCCATATGATAAGCTACGCCGGGTTCGCCGGGAGAGTTTATTTCGTCTTCCGCGAAATCAGCGACACAGGCCCGGGTTTCCAGGCCGCAGACGCCGCGAACATTGAGTTTGTCTGCGGCATCCAGAAATTCGTCAACGCCGTCGAGTACGTCGAAATCGACGATTCCGGCCGCAAACCAGAGGTTTTGGCATCCCAGCCAGGCTATATATGAAGGAGAATAGCCGTAGCCGTTGTATGAACAGAAAGTATGACAGTGCAGATTGTAGGCACGTTCCCTGGGGGCCGAAATAATATTTTCCAGGTTCGCGAAGTTCTGCAATTTATCTAAAGATTTTTCCCGCAGTTCCGCATCGAAACTGTTCAGGCCGGATTCCAGATTTTCTATATCCTGACGGTCAAGCATTGTTCTTTCCTGATTTTATATAGAAGTTAAGATTAAAAATTCAAACGTAATATAATGGCGGAATTAAAAAAGTCTATTGTTTTTTAGCTCCTTTGACGGTTTCGTTGCTTGGAGTCGCGGTATTCCTGACGTTAAGAGGCAAAGACGATGGTCTCATAACTCGCGACGAGGGTACTCGCACGCTCACTGTCGGCTAAAAATTCGCTTTGCTTATTTTTAGCCGACCTCGCTTAGCGAGAGCGGTATTTATTCAGGCGCAACAAGTTGCGCCAAAATTTCGAGCCGTCAAGAGGCTCGACCAGCGCTTTCGGCCGCTGGATCACCGAGGCGTTACATCCGCCATTTTTTACTTATGAGACTAACGTCA
>JBAYCO010000253.1:0-6237 GCA_041668685.1 Victivallaceae bacterium
CGTAATCTTTCCCAAACACGATATCAATACGCCGTTCGGCAAAAGCAGGATTATCGGTGAAATGCTGGAATATTTCCGCAAAATTTCCAAACCGGTCGCCCGCGAAGGTTATATTCAGGCCCTGAGCCTCCGTCTAGGCGTCAAGGCGGAAACGATTTTCAGTGAATACAATAAAGAAACGAAGAACAAAACGAATACGTTCAAATTCAATCGCCGCCCGGAGTCGGAAGAAGCGGAAACAACAGAAGACCAGCCTTTAAACTCCATTGATGTGCCGGACATCATCCGGCATGCGGAGAAAACCCTGCTTGAAACAGCTCTGGAGTCCGAAGAAACCGCCGAACGCCTGACTAATGAACTCCCCCCCGAACAACTGAGCCAAACCCCTGTCGGCAAAGCGCTTAATGAGTTGCTCAATTGTACTTTGAATGGAGAATGGGAACATGCGCGGGAGCATTTATCGGCTTTTGAGAGGGAAAATCCGTCTCCTGATTTGAGCAAGGTTTTATTTCAGGAAGAATCTTATGACAACCGGCGGGCCGCAAAAGCGGTGCCGGACTGCCTGCGCGCGATCAGCGAACATTACCGGAAGCTGGAATTAACTGCCTTAATGCAGAAGCTCCGTACCGCCGCGCCTGAAGAAAAAACAGAACTCATGAAAAAACTTCAGGAGTTGAATAAAGTTTCCTGAAGTTTTTCCATTTCCGCCGTCATGAAACCAGTAAACCCAAACGATCCCGCATACATGATTTCGCAGGACAATTTTTTGTAAAAATGTAATTTACGGTTCCGCCGTCGAGTCTGACTTCAGATTTCCAGACATTGACGGCATGCTTTATCAAGCGGCTGTCGGGCACAAATTCGTCCGGTACAAAAACAAATATATTGCCAATCCGCCCCAAATTCGCGGTTTTGACCGCTAATGTATTGTCCTTAAATTGCGACGACTCTATTTCCAGTCCGCCGCAAGTGATATGGATATCCGTGGCTAAAACTTGAGGAACCGATTGTTTTTCCCTTACGGCCACAAGCTGACAGCAATGCGGCGGCAATGAAACTTTATAACAGTTCGAAAATACTCCTTTATATTCGCTTCGCCAGAAATCGAAAATATGATATTCCTTATCCACCGCAAGTCCCGCTTCCTGAAAATCCAGAATATATTCCCGTTCCCTTGCCGGATAATCGACATTGATTATGCAAATTACCTGCCATTCTTCACTTTTATTTTCAACTTTCAGGGCATAAAATGACGGAACGTTTTTACGGAAAAAATCCAGCGGCACAGCCGCGTGTTTATAATGCGGCAAGGCTTTTTCGAGCAATTTTACCCGTTCCAGCGCCAGTTCCGGCAGCTTGTCGCTGAGCATTACCAGCCCGTTGCTCAAGCTCACCACTGACGCCCATGATTGCGCTTCCTCGTAAGACAGTTCCGAATTGCTGCCCTGCTGGCGTACAACCAGATAATCAGGGTCGTTGATCCATAATTTTTTGTGCTGATGGCCATGATTAAGCGTCGCCGCTATCGCCCGGAGGACTTCACCGGGACCATTGAAGGAATCCCGTTCGCCGTGGTGTTTGGCGATTTTTGAACCGTCCCAGCGGCCGCCGACGTCGTCTCCGATCCGCATGCCGTCAGCGACACCCAATGAAAGCCCGAAAAGACAGGCGTTGAGCAGAAAAGTTCCTTCTTTCATGCCTTCTTTGAAGGCCTTGAGACCGTTACGCATCGCTTTTCCCGTAGAAACGCCGGAGGCGGCGAGAATCCCCAACGGGGACATTCCCTGTCCGTTGGCGCCGTCAAGTTTTATATATTCAAAGCCGTAATCGACGGTGACGGTCCGCGCCAGTTCCCGTATCCAGTCACATACTTCCGGAATACTGCAATCAAGGGCATATACCGTTTTCACGGCGTAACCGGCGACTTCAAGCGGACTGCCGTCAGCGGTTTTAATAACCCAGTCCGGGTGTTCCCGGCATACCCTGCTTTGCGGCGCGGCCAGAAACGGGCAAAGCCACAGGCCGGGTTTAAAGCCTTTTGATTTTATCTCGGCGGCCAGCCATTTCAAGCCGTGGGGAAACTTCTTGTTCGTGGTAAGCCATTCTCCTTCGCAGTCCGAAAAACCGGCGTCAAGCTGAATATATTCAACCGGTATCGTATTGCGGCGCGCGGCCAGCCAGTCCAGGTTTTCGAGGATATCGCTTTCGCTTATTTTATCCTGATAGTAATCCCAGGTCGCCCAACCGATAATATCTTTGAAATTAACCTTGCTTTTATCAATTCTCGCCGCTATCAGGTCAAAATATTTCTCTATCATCAGCGACGGAATTCCTGCCGGTTCAGCATTGACATACAGGGTTTCGGTCTGAATTTTGTCTCCCGGCGTCAAGGGCAGTCCGCAGAATTGGCACACGGCTTTCAACGACTCGAATTTAAAGCCTTTAACCGCTTTCAGGCGTATTTCAGTATGCTGTCCGGCAAATGTCAGGAAACCCAGGAAAACATATTTTCCGGTTTTGCGGCTACCGAGCAGTGAATAATAGGGAGAATAATAATCGAGTTTATTTTCATTATGGCAGGGGTTGCACAAATCCTTCACACCAACTCCCAGTCCGGCGCTTAGCATAGTCCAGGAATTTATATTGCCGCCAAGGGCCAATGTTCCTTTTTCCTTACTTGAAACATCAAGTACGGCAACTTCATCTATGAACAGGGTTTTGTCGGAAATATTCTTTATTTCAAGGTTGAATTCCGCAATTCCGTTTACATTTTTTATGACATTTTGCCGGAACTCGATTATTCCGTTTTTTCGTCCGGAATTTATTTCGTAAATAATTCCGTCCGCATCCCTGAACCTTATACTGCTTTCCGCGTTTTGTATTAAACTGTTGATATTCATTTTTTTCTATGGATTTTATCGTTTTAGCATTTTTTAATTAAGCAGTAAATTCACCACTCACGTCAATCTTTAAAAAATCTTCATTTAGTTTGAAGCTATCGATTATTTATGCGCCGAGCAGTTTATCCAGATATGTTTCCTTATCCATTTTTTATCCTAATTTTGAGCTCAAAAATTTTTTCCGAAAAAATTTTTGCCGCCATGTTTGACTAAACTTGGGCTAGGTCCTGTTTTCCGTGACGGCAGTGCTAACCGGGTTAAAATTTTTGCGTCATTAAAGTTCGAGGGGCCAGCCTTCTATCCTGATGACCAGGGAAAAAAAATACCGTATATTGTGATCGTGTAGTGGCAGTACTGCATCCGTAAGTAAAAGATTACGCTTACCAAGCTAGTAAAAAGCGGGGTTGCAAGCGGTTTCTACTCCCCTCCAAGGGGAGCAGAAAGTCCTGTCTCGTGAATTCTTATTGATCTTTCGCTTTATGTTGTTCTATTACCGCTATTTCATTCCAGTCGTTCAACTTGATTTCTACTTCCCATTGCTTTTCTTTTTTCACCATTTTAAAGTCGGCAGGTTTGTCAAATCCTTTGCAGTCGAAGTAAAAACAATCCGGCTTTCCCGGGTACGGCCAAATATATTTACCTGACACGCAGGTGATAATTCGTTCTTTGCCGATTAGACATCCCTCGTCCAATTCTACAGGGGTGAATGGGAACATATGATTTACCGGTCCATAAGCCACATCGTCTTTGGGAAACTGATTATAGTAGCAGTATAATAAGCCATGCCGCAATGCAGTGATTATGCTTTTGATAAAATTTCTGCCGACGTTTTCAGCCCCGTACCATGCTTTGTAGCCTATGCGTTGTCCCAGAATCATGGGACAAGCCAATTGGCATTTTGTTTGCCATCTAAAAATTGGAGGTTTTTTATCGATGAAGTCAGCCGGATTAAACTTGTCGTTTTCCATTTCCTGAAAACGCAAGATCGGCAAAGCCTGAGTTTCTCGTGTTACAGGTTGACCATTAGTCATTATTATTTTTTGTTTTGCCAGTACCTTTTTGATGATATCGGCGCGAGCTTTGCTTCCGGCTATTGCGTACGAATAAAACTTTTGGCTTATATTACCTCTTTTATCCAGTATGACAGAATTCCCGTCCCATTTGCTATAGTCAATACCACAAAACCTTTTTGTCGGCACAAACTGATCACAATATACCCCGTCAGACTTTAGAGTATTCAAGGCATAGTCCAACTGTTCAAGCATTTTCCGATAACGGAAGTTATTTTCCGCCGGATGCACCATCAGGTTTATATAGGGATATTTTACGTAATATGTATCTATCAGTACATTGCCGTCGGCATTCCTGATAAGAGAATCCGCGTATTTCGTCCGGTCCAGAACAGCAGTCTGTTCCTTGTTGAGATTAAGCCCGTACCGGCCTTGAGTCCTGATCTTGCTTGTTCTGACCGGAATAATTTTTCCATCCGCGAGTTTCCTGATATCCAGGGTAATAAGATTAGTTTCAAGTCGCGGTATGACTTTTGTCGTCGGCGATATTTTCCGAACTCTTTTCAACGCCGCATCAAATAGTTTTGCAAAGGTGTCCCTGTTTAAATCAGCACCGTTATAATATTCAAACCAGATATTTTTAGGAACTAGAGTAATATTGGTTTTGCGGATTTTCTGGTCGATGATATCCCTGTCGAACAAGCATATCGGGCCATTGATAGTATAATTCACTCCCCAGGAACGCCGGACCGCATTGACTAGGGAAAAGTATTTTTTACTTTTTAACGGATATATGGTCCACTCGAGCGTATAAGATTTTTTACCGGCAATCCCAAGATTTTTGCAGGAAAACATAAAGCTGTTATTGTGTTTTGAAAGCTCCAACTGCTGTCTGAACACATTGTCCTCAGCAACAATTCCGACCGCCCCGTTTTCCCGGCAGACAAAACAAGTAGGGTTCTCAGCACAGTCATCCTGGAAATCATTTTCCATGCCGCTCAGCCGAAATGAACCGGTGGCTGGCATGGTTTTTACTCCGAGAATATGGCGGATACTTATACCGGCAGGTTTATTCGTATAATTGCTGAGTTTGTCTTTGACGGAAATATGTTGTCCGAGCAAGGTGATTGTGCGAGAAAGTGTAATATTTTTATTCACCGCCGAAATTTCTATAGTATTTCCTTTACGCTTGAGTTCCGGTTTCCAGGTGGAAGGTCCGGGAGCCTTTGTCATATTCAACATACTGTATTGAAGCTTTTGGGTACCGGGATATGAAAAAGCGGACTCGAACCAATATTTATCGCCATTATTTTCAAGCAGCATTCCGCCGCTCTTCATTACTTGCAGCGAAAAGCCTTCCGCTTTCAGCGTTGCGGCGGCAGTTCCTTCCCTGAATTTGGTTAATATTACTTTTCTGGCCTTATTTGCAATATCCATCTTCACATATCCAATACGGATGTTATCATAATGCATATTCATTGCGTACTGCTTCGGCAGGGTGTTGGACAGCATCAGAATATTGGGCTTATTCTTTTCTACTCTGTCGTCAGCGCCGATTTCGAGGTAATTCGCGGCATCGGAAATATCCAGAAAATAGTTATACCCTTCCTGTCGGGTGCTGGTTATTCTCTGATCAATTTCCCCGGTCCCCGGTCCCATGAAGGTCATTATTGACGGTTTGCCGCCGGAATATCTCCACCACGCTCTTCGCTTGGCCCCAGGGCGGGTACTGGTAAACATATCGTCCCGGCAGAATAAGCGTTTATGTCCTTCCCGGGTAAGTTTGTCAAGCTGTATTCCGTTAAGCATAACGGCGATATACGGGTTCCAGCCGGATGGTTTTGGAGTATATAGATAAGCCTTAAACGTGAGACACAAAATATAACCTTCTTTTTTTTCGATTGCCGGCCAAGTCAGGCTTTTTTGTTTTTCCGGTGCCAATATTACGCTTTCTGGAAATTTCCAAACTTCCAGTAAGGGCAGGCCGGCGCCAACAACCGCAATTTCCGATAAAAGTATGAATATAAAGATAAAAGAATTTTTTAATTTCCAATTGTGCATGTTTTAATCACCTTCCTGAATCCGTGAAAGAATTTCCAGATTTCTTTCTTTTTTGATTTTGCGGCTGAAAAATCAGCCGAACAACTTGATTTCAGCGCTTATTTTCCGTTACCGGGAATTGTTTTCCTTTTTGGTCCCCGATTACACGGTTTTCTCCGCTAAAATCCCAATTTTTAATACATTTCTCCTATAGGCTTAATCCCTCCTTGAACTTAATTTTCTGGTTAACAGAACTTTATATGCAATTGTCGAAAAACTTCGAACCA
>JBAYCO010000254.1:0-6235 GCA_041668685.1 Victivallaceae bacterium
AACAAGATCAAATCGGGATCAAGGTATTTATATTTAGGTCCTTACGTTATATTTCGGAACTCCGAAATGTGAGCAGTATAAAATCACATCGCATGGAGAGGAATAAATTTATACTGTTGGTCAACCGAACAGGCGTTTAAACTGTTTTTTCAGAAAGGCGGTAAGCGATTCGAGCAGCGAATAAACCACCGGAATGATCAGCAGCGTGATTAAAGTCGAACTGCTCAGTCCTCCGATTACCGCCCTGGCCAGCGGCGCCTGGGTTTCGCCGCCGCTTCCCAGTCCGAGCGCCATTGGGGCCAGGCCGAGGATAGTGGTAAGGGTTGTCATCAGGATCGGGCGGAGCCTGGTCCTGCCGGCTTCTTCAAGGGCGTCTCGAATGGAAAGATTGTGTTTCGCGCGGTTCTGGTTGGTCTGGTCGACCAGCAGAATAGCGTTATTTACCACGATGCCCGCGAGCATTATGCAGCCGATAAAAGACTGCATGTTGAAGGTTGTCCCGGTAAGCAGTAGCATCAGCACCACTCCGATAACCGAAAGCGGCACCGAAAACATTACCACCAGCGGGTGCAGGAATGACTCAAACTGCGAGGCCATAACCATATATACCAGCAGAATCGCCATTATAAGGCTGAACAGGAGTTCGCGGAACGATTCTTCCTGGTCTTCGTAATCCCCGGAAATATAATACGAGAATCCCGGCGGCATAACGATAGTGTTATCGATCTTTTTGCAGATGTCGGCGACGACGCTGCCCAGCGGACGGCCGCTGATATTGACCAGCACCGTCATAGTGCGCTCCCGGTTTTCCCTGGTGATCTGGGTCGGGGCTTTACCGCGCTGAATCGAGGCGATATTGCGCAGTACGATCGGTTTGCCGTCGCGGTTGAGCACTATCTGGTCGAGAATATCGCTGGAATTCATTCGGTCGGCGTCTTTTATTTTTATCAAAATATCACTTTCTTCTCCGCCCTCGCGGAATTTACACGATACGACGCCGGCGACGATTGTACGCAGGGTTTTAGCGATAGCGTCTACGGAAACTTTAACGGAATTAATTTTTTCGCGGTCAAGTATTATTTTGTCTTCGGGCGCGCCTTTGTCCTGGGATACGCGGGTGTCGGTGATGCCGTCAATATCCGAAAGAGTTTCCTCGATTTGATGGCAAATATTATAAGCGGTGTCAAGTTTATATCCCCTGATTTTGATTTGAATGCTTTCATCATCTCCGCTGCTGCCGCCTGACATCCTGCTGGCTTCGGCTCTTACCCGTATCTTGGCGCCCGGCAGTTTCTGCAAGACCTTGCGCAGGGCTTTGGCGATTTCTTCGGATGAACGTTCGCGTTTTTTCAGGTCGACCAGAGTCATCCTGACCGTGCCTTTGTGACTGCTGCCGTCTCCCGCCATCATCAGGCGCGTCCGTGATTCGGGAATGACGTCTTTTATTATTTTCTCAACTGTCAGCATGAAGTCCTGGGTGTTTTCAAGCCTGGTGCCTTCGGCAAGTTCGACAGAAACCCTGATCCTGCCTTCATCAGTAACCGGCATAAGTTCTGTGCCGACGTATTTTATCAGGAAAATCGCCCCGCCCAGCAAAGCGACGGTTATCAGGCAGGTTTTTATCCGGTGGTTCAACACTATGTCAATCAGGTGCTTGTAGCCGAGGTCGAGAGCGTCAAGCATTTTTCCGCTTAGATTGAAGAGTTTCTTCCTGAATCCCTTACCACTGCCGCTTGGTTTTACTACACGGGCGGCGATCATCGGCACTACCGTAACCGCGACAATCAGCGAACAAAGCAGGGAAAAAGCAACGACGGAAGAAAATTCTTTGAAAAGCAGTCCGGCCATTCCCCTTATAAAGACCAGCGGCAGGAACACCACCAGAGTGGTCAGGGTGCTGGCGACGATAGCGGCGGTAACTTCGTGCGTACCTCCAACAGCGGCGGCGGTGCTGCCCATGCCCTCGTCACAGTGGCGGGTTATGTTTTCCAGCACTACGATTGAGTTGTCCACCAGCATTCCGATACCGAGAGCCAGGCCGCCGATGGTCATCATATTCAGCGTATATCCGGCAAAGTGGATAAGGGCGAAAGTCCCGATAATGGAAAGCGGGATTGAAACAGTTATGATCAACGTGCTGCGTATGTTCCGCAAAAAAAGCAGCAGGACGAGCACTGCCAGCCATACTCCCTGCAATGCGGTCTGGCTGACGTTTTTAATTGCATCCTCAATATAAGAGGCGGTGCTTACTATTTGGATAATATGGATTTGTGGAAAATCATGGTTGACGCGTTCGACTTCCTCCATGACTTCTTTTGCCACTGTCACCGTATTATATCCGGAGCGTTTCCTGACTATTGCCAGCAGTCCCGGTTTGCCGTTGACATAGGCGATGCGGGAGCGTTTTTCCTTGGTGTCTTTTATTTCCGCTATCTGGTCCAGGCGTATGATGCTGCCGTCTTCGGTTGTGGCGACAGCGGTTTTGCACAGTTCTTCAAGGTTGCCGAACTGTCCGAATGTTCTCATATTTATTTCGAAAGAACCGTCGTCAACGCTTCCGGCGGAATAATTCAGGTTGTTTTCCTTGATTTTCTGTTCGATGTCCTTGATGTCGAGTTTCAGCGCCATGATCTTGTCATTGTTCAGGTTGACCTGGATCTGGCGGACGCGCTCACCGCGAAGCCCGAATTCACCGACGCCCGGCAGGCGTTCAAAGCGGTACAAAATCTGGTCTTCAAACATCTTGGTGGTCTTGAGCATGTCCATATTGCTCTCGATCCCAAGGAAAAGGATAGGTATGTTGTCGGTGTTGAATTTCCGGATAGTCGGACGGTCGACTTCGTCGGGAAGATTTTTGATAATGCGGTCAAGGCGGTCCCGGATGTCATTGGTGGCGGCGTCAAGATCGGTGCCCCATTCGAATTCGACGTAAACCCGGCTCCTCTCCTCGCTTGAAGTCGAAGTTACTTCCTTTACGCCTTCAACTGCCGTGACGGCTTCTTCGATTTTGGTGGTTACGGTTTCTTCCACGTCTTCCGGCCCGGCATCGTCGTAAGTGGTGGAAATAGTAATAACCGGCCGGGTCATGTCCGGGAAAAGTTCCAGCGGCAGACGGCTGAGTGAAACCAGCCCCAGCAGCAGCACGAGGCAGGAACACATTATAGTTAATACGGGTCTTTTTACCGCGAAACCGGCAATATTCATTTCCCTTTCGCCTCCGCTGTTTTCTGCGGTTTATTTCCGGACGGTTTCTTTGCCAGACTGTTTTTCAGCACAGCCTCTCTCGAAGTGACTTTTATGGCAACCCCATCATAAAGCAGATGGCTCCCCAGGGTAACTACCGGCCGGGGAAGCTGGGGAGAAACTATCTGGATTTTATCGCCGTCGCTCAATCCGGTTTTCGCCGGTATGAATTTAACCGTTTTGCGGTCGGCTGACAACATGAACACGCCGATGGTGTCATTGAAGTTTACGACCGCGGTTCTGGGAACGATCTGGGCGTTTTTGATGGTGTCGAACTCAATAGATACTTTTACGAACATTCCGGGGCGGAGCATGAGCTGGGAATTGTCGATTTCAATTTCAACTTGGCCCTGTCGGGTGTATTCGTCGAGAACTTTGGTTATTTTGCGCACTCTGCCGGAAAAAACTTTATCCGGGTAGGCGTCAGTGCTGACGGCGGCCTCCTGGCCGCTTTTCACCAGCGGGTAATCTTTTTCGATAACATTGACCATGGCCTTCATCCGCCGGATACTGATAATTGAAAGGATTGCGTCGTTAGCTTTCAGCATTTGTCCGGCGTCCAGGTATTTTTTCCCGATATATCTGGTTTCTGAAAATTCCTGATATTTCATAGTGATTCCGGCTGGAAGTTTTTTCCTGATCTTTTCCAGTTCGGACTCAATGCGTTCCAGCAGGGCGGCATAATCGAAAACCGGATTCATCAATTCCAGAACCAGCAGGAAATTCCCGGCTGATTGTTCTACAAGGTTTGTTGCCTTGATATCGTGGTGGCGCTTGAAATCACTTTGTTTAAAGAGTTTTTTCAAGGCGTTTTCGACCTCGGCCTTAGTTTGTCCGGGGGCGTCGACTTTGAACAGCAGGACGGTTTTTCCCCAGCGGGCGTAGATCTTGGTGTAATCGAAACGGACTTTAGCCAGGTTCAGGATCGCCTGTTTCTGGTTCAACTCCGCCTGCGCTTTTTTCAGGGAAGCGGCCTTTACCAGCAGGTCGGAACGTTTGGATTCATAGGCGGAATCGGATATAACGTTGCCTTTTTTCATGTTTTTGGCGCGTTCGTATTCCAGTTTCGCCAGGTTGAACTGGGTGAGCAGTTCGCCTTTAAGGGCTTCCGAAATTCCAAGATCGGCTTTAGCTTTTTCGATTTCCTGCAAATATTCGTCGTCGTCAATCGTCGCCAGCAGCTGGCCGTTGTAGACGGGGTCGCCTACTTCGACATTGAGAGTTTCCAGGCGTCCGGCTATTTTGGGGGCCACTTCGTATTTGCTCCATGCTTCGAGCGTACCGGTGAAAGTACGCATATTCCGCATCGGCTGTATTTTGACGTCGGCTATTTCCACCGGGATGGCAATCCCGGAGCCGGCTTGCGCCTTGGAGCGTTTGGGCTTGTCTTTATTGGCCGCGTTTTGTATTTTTACCGTAATGCCGTAGCCCAGGGCTCCGAGAATGGCTATTCCGATAACCAGAAAAATTATTTTCCGCATGGCAAAGTTCCGTAAATAGTTGAATAATTATTCTATATAGTTGTTTTTTTAATGAAAAAAGTTACCGGGTCAGTAAAAAAACAAGGATTTTTAAAACCGGCGAAGATTATTTTCCTATGCAAAAGCGGCTGAAAATATTGTCGAGAATATCCGGGTCGCTTTCTTTACCGGTGATCATTGCCAGGGAACTGATTGCCGAACGCAGATGTACGGCGGCCAGTTCCCAGTCGTGATCGGCTAAATTATCAGCCGCTTCCGGCAAAGCTTCAGCGGCCTCTTCAAGAAGCCGGGCGTGACGGGAATTAATTGCTATTTCGGGTTCTTCAGTATGCGGAAATTCCCAGACCGCCTTTTCAAAAAGGTCGAGCAGCGCTTCAACGCCTTCCGCTTTCAGTACGGATATTTTTACGGACGGGCAGGGCAGGGACGGCAAATCCTTGCCCGGCGCCAGGTCTGATTTATTCCATATGGCAATAAGATTTTTTTTATCAACAGTGTGAGTTGTCATTTCGCTGATTTCATCTTCCGGATTATCGGCGCTGGAATCCAGCAGCCACAGGACAATTTGAGCCTGTTTGATTGATTTTCGGCTGCGGTCGATACCGATACCCTCGATCAGGTCGGAAGCCTCCCGGATCCCGGCGGTATCGGTCAGAGTTACCGGAATGCCGCGCAGGTTTGCGGTTTCTTCGAGCGTGTCGCGCGTCGTTCCGGGTATTTGGGTAACGATGGCCCGTTCAAAGCCGAGGAGCAGGTTAAGCAAACTTGACTTCCCGGTATTCGGCCGGCCGGCCAGTACGACCCTGATGCCGTTGCGCAGAATGACGCCTTCGCGTCCGCTTTTCAGCAATTCGTTTATGGACTCGCCGATTTTGCCGATCTGCGCGATAAAAACGGAAGCTTCAGTCCAGTCGAGGTCTTCCTCGGAAAAATCCAGACGCGATTCGCATTCCGCCAGGATATCCACCATCTGCGCCCGTAAAGCCTCTATGTCTGCCGAAAGCTTTCCCTCTATCTGGCGTTCGGCGAGATGCAGCGCCATGTCGCTGTGCGCGGTTATCAGGTCGCAAACCGCTTCCGCCTGGGTCAGGTCCAGTTTGCCGTTGACGAATGCCCGGAAAGTGAATTCGCCCGGTTCGGCGGCCCGCGCCCCGGCTTTCAAAACCGCGTTCAGCGTCTGCCGCGCGGCCAGTACGCCGCCGTGGCAATGGAGTTCCACCACATCGTCGCCGGTGTAACTGTTGGGGCCGGGCATATAGACCGCCAGCGCCGAATCCCCGGTTTCACCGTTCGGGAGGATAATTTTTCCGAGGAGCATCTTCCTGGCGTTTTTTTCTGCAAGTTCAGTTTTACCCCGCCAGGTTTTTCGTCCGGTCAACAGGGCGTTGGAACCAGAAATCCGAATAATGGAGACGGCTCCGCCGATCCCGGTGCAGACTGCGCAAATAGTATCTTCAGTATTCATGTGTCAAGCTTATTTTAAGTTTTAGAGCTGATTTCAAAACTCCGGT
>JBAYCO010000255.1:0-6222 GCA_041668685.1 Victivallaceae bacterium
ATTCGAGAGAAATACCGGGAAGCTTTAGATCCAATTGGAACCCGGTAATACCGCTGCGGGTACCACAGACTTTGAAGTCCATGTCGCCGAAATGGTCTTCCGCACCGAGAATATCGGTAAGCAACAGTGTTTTGCCGCTGTCGTCAGTGACCAGGCCGCAGGAAATCCCGGCTACCGGGGCCGTAATCGGCACTCCGGCATCCATCAGCGACAAAGTGGCGCCGCAGACGCTGGCCATGGAAGTAGAACCGTTGGAGCCCATTATTTCGGATACGCAGCGTACGACGTAGGGGAAATCTTTCGGAACCACCTTTGCCACTGAACGCTGGGCAAGGTCTCCGTGTCCGATTTCACGGCGTCCGGGACCGGCAATTCTGCCGACTTCGCCAACGCTGTAATTCGGGAAATTATAATGCAGATAGAAACGTTCTTCGGCATTTTCTTCCGGGCCGCTTATAGGATCAGAAATCTGACTGCATTTGTCGTTGCCCAGAGTAGTTATAACCAATGCCTGGGTTTCGCCGCGGCTGAACAGGGCGGAACCATGGACAACCGGCAGTAAGCCGACTTCGCAGGAAATTTCGCGCAGGTCCTCAATTCCGCGTCCGTCCGGACGGTATTGTCTTTCAAGGATAGCGCTTCTCGTAGCTTTTTTGACCAAGGTATCGAGTCCTTTGCGGATTTCCAGTTCGAGTGCTTCCGCGCTCATATCAGCGAATTTGGCGGCTAATGATTTTACCGCGCTATCCTTGATTTCATTGAGAGCGACAATGCGGTCGTTTTTACCGGGAATAACGCAGGCTTCAGTGATCCGCGTATTGAACTCATCCGCCAGAGCCGTCATTATTTCTTCGGGAACAAGATAAAGAGTAGGTTCTTTCTTTGCTTTTCCAGCTTTGGCAACGAGTTCATTTTGAGCGTCGATCTGGACTTTTACAATTTCATTGGCAAATGCCATAGCGCCCTGCAATTCAGCTTCACTGCATTCGTTGGCTTCACCTTCAATCATGATAACCTTGTCCGCCAACCCGGCATAAACCAGGTCGAGAGAACTTTGCATTCTTTCCTCATTGCTGGGGTTGGCGATATATTTGCCATCGATCATGCCTACCCGGCAGGCCCCGACCGGGCCCTGGAACGGCAGATCTGACAATGCCAGCGCCGCGGAAGCGCCGAGCATACACAGAACGTCGGCATCATATTTATCGTCACTGCTCAAGAGCAAAGCCTGAACCTGGACTTCATCGAAAAAACCGTTCGGGAAGAGCGGCCGCAGAGGACGGTCAGTTACCCGGCAGGTCAGGATTTCTTTGGTGCTGGGGCGCCCTTCCCTTTTTATGAAGCCGCCCGGAAATTTACCGGCGGCGCTGTATTTTTCGCGGTAGTCCACCTGGAGCGGAAAAAAGTCGGAACCGGGCCGAGCCGGGCCGGAGCAGGCAGCCGCCAGCAATACAGTGTCCCCCATTCTCACGACACAGGAACCGTTAGCGAGTTTAGCAATTTTACCAGTGGATATTTCCATGGTTTTGTCGTCGGCAATATTGAAGATTACTTTTTCTTCAGCCATAATTGTTTTCCTTATTTTTGTGTGACGCTTTTGTTCATGCGGTTTATGCGTCACCTCAGCAAAAATAGAATAAACCGCAGGAGCGGAACATTTTTTCCGCATAATACAATAATATATTGCGAAGTTTGACGGCAGCAGTTATTTTTGGTCATTGCGGAATCGCGGTATCAGCCCCCGGACAAAACCCGGAACCTGATAGCGTCCGAATTCCACAAAGGTCAATGACAACAATAAAACCGTCAGCTTTCGCCGATCGGCAGTTAATATAACGCAGTTTTCCCTAAAGGCAAACCGGATTGCAAAATTACCCCCTTATATGTAAAATCCCGGCAACAGTAAACTGCGGCCGGGATTGATTTGGCGGTAAAATTACTAACGCGCGTAATATTCGATAACGCTCATAATAGAAACGTTTACCGGAATTTCTTCGATTTCAGGAACGCGGGTCAGGGTAACTTTCAGCGCATCGGTATCCACTTCCAGATAACCGGGAACCGTGGCGTTGCCGTTTTTAGCCGTTTCGGCGATTGCCGGGCTTTTTTCGGCGTTGATCGAAATTACCTGTCCTTCCTTGACCTGATATGAAGCGCGGTCAACCTTTTTGCCGTTAACGAGGATATGCCCGTGGTTGACAAACTGTTTCGCCGCGAAAATAGTCGGGGCAAAACCGCTCCTGAACAATAAAGAATCTAAACGCAGTTCCAAACCTCTGAACAATTTTTCATGCGCATGTCCCAAACCTTTTTTGGCGTTGGTGTAAGCGATACGCAACTGTTTTTCGGAAATAGCGTAGTGTTTCCGGAGTTTCTGTTTTTCCAGCAGCAAAGTCCCGTAAGTGGAGAGTTTTCCCCTGTGGCCGGTCTTTCCGTGCTGTCCGGCCTGATACGGACGTTTAACGCTTGGACATTTGGGGTTGCCCCAAATACATTCGCCGATTCTACGGCACAATTTGTGTTTTGCTTGACTTGCAGTAGCCATACTATCCCTTCCCTTATTTTATTAAGTTATAGTTTACAGCGGCTCAGGTGTCAAGCATTAATTTAATAATGGGGCCTGAAACCGCCAAATACAAAAAAGTCATGTAAATTAGCTTATAAACTGGCAATCGTCAAGAAAACAATGTATTTTTTTGTAAAAATTTTATTATTTATAAGAGAGGACGGTCATGAAGTTACGTAAAATCCTGTTTTTAACAGTCCTGTTGTTATCCATATCCGCCGCCCACGCCCGCGTTTATAACGGTTTGGAAGTATTCCTCAGCAAATATACTTATATAGTAAAAGGCAAACGGGTCGGCTTGATCACGAACCCCACCGGCGTAGACGCGCATCTGCGTTCCGCCGCGGATTTGCTGAAAGCCAATCCAGATGTAAATCTGGTTGCCCTTTTCGCCCCGGAACACGGTATCAGGGGTGATGTTGCCGCCGGAGAAAATTTCAAAAGCAATTATGACCGGAAAACAGGCCTGCCGGTATATTCACTGTATGGCGGCAAAGACCACCGTCCGCCTCCGGGTTCCCTGAATAAAATCGATATTCTCATTTACAGCATCCAGGACATCGGCTGCCGTTCCTACACCTATATATGGCACCTGGCGGAATGTATGAGCGCGGCGGCTCTGGCAGGCAAAACCATGGTGGTGCTGGATGTACCCAATCCGCTGGGAGCGGTCCAGGCGGACGGGCCGATCACGGAAAACAAATATCGTTCGTTCATCGCTTTATATCCCATTCCGTTCGTTTACGGCCTGACGGTCGGGGAACTGGCTCTTTATTTTAAACGGGTGATCGGGATAAAGTGCCGGCTTTATGTGGTTCCGATGATCAATTACCGGCGCGGCATGAACTGGGCTCAAACCGGTCTGCCGTGGGTGCCGACTTCGCCCCAGATCCCCTCCCCCGAATCCGCCTGCGCGTATTCAGTTACCGGGGCTGTCGGAACGCTGGGAATCGTCGGGATAGGAATCGGCCATACGCTTCCTTTCCAGGTGGTCGCCGCCCCGTGGATCAACGCCGAACACATGGCCCGCACCCTCAATAATCTTGGGCTCAAAGGCATTTGTTTCCGGGAAATACATTTCACTCCGTCTTTTGGATTATTCAAGGGACAAAGTACGCACGGAATTCAGCTCCATATAACCGAGGTCGGCGATTTCAGGCCAACCGCCTGCACGGTTGCCATATTGTATTATCTGCAGAAAAACTATTCCCAATTCAGATGGCGCAGTGACCGGATTGCCGGGTTTGATAAAGCCATGGGAACCGCAAGGGTGCGGTTGCTGTTACAGAGAGGATACAACTGGCGAAACGTTACGGATAGCTGGCGAGAGCCAGTAAACAGTTACCTTGATAAAATCAAAAAGTATAAAATTAAAATTTACGATTAAAATCAAACTTTATTCAAGGCGTTTACAGCTTCACGAGTAATTTCCATGAGCAGTTTTTTCACGGATACGATTTCCTTTATACGGACAACGTTTTCTCCGGCAAAAACAATTCCGTTTTCCAGATCCCCGGTCAGTGCGCTGCACATGGCTTTGGCGATACAATACGGCGCGTTTTTAGTGTCGCAACTTTTCAGACATTTGTAATCACACTTAAAAGGTATTCTGCCGTTTCTTACGGTTTCCACAAAACTCGTCTTGATAACTCTGCCGGGCATACCTACAGGACTTTTAATAATGATGATGTCTTCTTTGACCGCCTTGATATATAATTCCTTAAAGCGGTCATGGACGGGACATTCCTTAGTGGCAACAAACCTGGTTCCCATTTGAACGCCTTGGGCGCCCAGCTTGAGAAATTTTGCAATATCTTTTCCGTCAAAGATGCCCCCGGCGGCGATTAATGGAATATCCGGCCTGTTTTTTATTCGGTAACGATCTATTACAGCTAAAACTTCCACAACGATTTTTTCCAGCGGGTCAGCAGTATTTTCCCTGAGTTCTTCAGCACGGAATCCCAAATGTCCGCCTGCCATAGGGCCTTCCACTATAACCGCGTCCGGCAAACGATTATAGCGCCTTGACCAGGTTTTAAAGATAATATCGGCAGATCTGACCGACGAAACTATGGGTATAAGCTTTACTTTACTTGAACCGGCATAGGATGGCAGACTCAAAGGCAAACCAGCCCCGGATACAATATAATCAACATCTTCATTGATCGCCGTTTGCACCATTGGTCCGTAATTACTCAAGGCAGTCATTATATTTACGCCAATAGCATTGCTGGTAAGTTTTCTGGCCAGGCGTATTTCTTTCTGCAAGGCTTTATTGGAGTTGCCGATATAGTCTTCAGCAAGCCCGTCCTCTCCATAACCAAGGCCTACGCTGGCTATCGTCCCGGCTCCGCCGCAGATAGCGACTGCTCCGGCCAAGGCGGCAGTTGACACTTTTACGCCCATTCCGCCTTGTATTATGGGCAGCTTTATTTTTAAATTGCCAATTATAAGTGGAGATAGTTTTTTAACCATGACATTTCCTGTTTTCCTGTCTTAATTAATGTTTTTCGAAAAAGAACATATTGCTGTAGAATAACTGTCACTATAAAGTTATTCTCCAGTTCATTAGGAAAACAGTATCAGGCGGTTCCCTGAATATTCATAGTTTTTGTTTTACACATTCTGCAAACAAATAGTTTAGATACATTATACCGCCGCAGTGGGAAAAAACAAGTTTTTTATATCTAAACCGGGATACTTTGATTAGGCGGGTTGATTTTTTATCTAAAAACGTTTATTCTAATGCTATAGTGTTTTTTATAAAACAGATAAAGCAGTGGGAGAAAATATTTATGACAAATGTGGAATACATAATTTTAGCGGTAATCGCGGCGCTGGCGCTGGCTTTCATCATTCGCACAATAATCAAGATAGCAAAAGGCGAGAGTCCTTGTCTTTCCTGTAAAAACTGCTGTGATAACGATCAGGAAAAGACCAAGGAAATGCCGGTCGAACAGGCTTCCCCTGAAAAGAAAACTGAAGATAAACAGTAACTACGCTCAAATGTAGTAACTTTTCAGCGGCGGGAACCCATTGAATTCAATGGAACTGTAACTGGCGGTATACGCTCCGCACGTCAACCAGTACAGGATATCACCCGAAGCAAGATTCAGTGGTAATTCATAAAGATAGTCTTCGTAAAGGGTGTCTACACTGTCACAGGTGGGCCCGGCGATTATGGCTTTTTCCGCAATCCCGTTCTTCTCCGTATAAATAGGATATTTTATGGACTCGTTAAGCGTTTCCATGAGGCCGTTGAATTTACCGACGTCCGTAAAAATCCAGCGTTCCATGGCTGTTCTGGATTTTCTGGATATGAGGATTATTTCACTGGCGATAACCCCGGCATCCGCAACCAGCGAACGTCCCGGCTCAATAATTATTTCCGGCATTTCATCGCCGAAATCCTCTTCGAGAAAACGGGTTATTTCACTGCTGTAGAGTTCCTGGGGATTGGTTCTTTCCAGATAATTGCCGGGAAAACCGCCGCCCATATTTATTGACTTCAGGGTAATTCCTTCCTCCCTTAAACCATCATAAAGATATCGTACTTTGGCGATAGCGGCATCCCAGGCGGAAATATCACGCTGCTGGGAACCTACGTGAAAAGATACCCCGTACGGCTCAAGCCCCAGTTTCTTGGCCAGCATCAG
>JBAYCO010000256.1:0-6207 GCA_041668685.1 Victivallaceae bacterium
CGAGCCTTACGGACGTGAAATACATCAACATGTCCATATCGACCTCGGACCAGATGATCAAACACAAGTTCGGAGGGAAGCTCGACAGGGTGAGTATCATAAATGCCATGGGCAAGGCCGTGAAGCTTGCTAAGAAAAAGGGCATCAAGGCCGTCGGGGTCAACGCGGAAGACGCCTCTAGGACCGACATGGAATACCTGATCGAGTTCGCCCAGGCCGCCAAGGCTGCCGGGGCAATGTCCTGTTATTTCAAAAATCCGGATGTAACGCCTTGGGACGAACACGCTGATTTTACAGTAAGATCATATCAGGAACTGGAAAATCTGGTTTTTGATGAACCCTAAAGCTGTTTAGCCGGAACATGCCGTTTGCTTTTGTTGTTTTTCCGGTCTAAATTGTTTTATCGGTAAAAATAAAAAACCACGCCCAAAGGACGTGGTATTGCCTTAAACTCCCCATAGGGGAGCGGGAGACGTTAATGAAATTCCTGAGTTTAATTCTCATGTAACGTTCCTTACGCCCCTGGGGACAGGGCGGCTACATCTGTTTTCTCAACATGCAGAGTTGCCCGGTGTAGCCACGGCTGTCTCTAGCCGTGCGGGACTAAAGGTTGGATGGCGTAAGATTTTGCAGAACAATTTATGGAAATGGTAAAACCGAAAAACTATGACCCCGCCCAAAGGACGGGGTTTTAAAGACTCAAATAAATACAGGAATATCGGAATATGAGGAAACTTTTTGGAACGGACGGCGTGCGGGGAAAAGCCAATCATTATCCTATTACCGCGGAACTGGCCCTTCTGCTCGGCAAGGCGACCGCGCATGTTTTCGGAGCCGCCGGACTGGGACTGCGCAAAGCTATTCTCGGCAAAGACACCCGACTCTCCGGCTACATGTTGGAAAACGCCATTACCAGCGGCATGCTCAGCATGGGAATGGATGTTATCGCGGTCGGGCCGATGCCGACTCCGGCAGTAGCGCATCTGACCAAATCGATGTGCGCGTCCTGCGGGATTATGATTACGGCTTCGCACAATCCGGCGGAAGACAACGGGATCAAGATTTTCGGCCATGACGGTTTTAAACTCCCGGATGATATGGAACTGGAAATAGAAAAACATGTCCTGGGCAGGAAATTGAATTCCGAACTTATTCCGCCTTCAAAAATAGGGAAAGCATACCGTATAGACGATGCGCGCGGGCGTTATATAGAATTTGCAAAAGGCTCGATCGGCAACTGGAGCCTGAAGGGATTGAAAATAGTCCTTGACTGCGCTAACGGCGCGGCTTATTCGATAGCGCCGCTGATTTTCCGGGAACTCGGCGCGGAAGTTATTGTTACCGCGGTTTCTCCTGACGGTCACAATATAAATGACGGCTGCGGGGCGACGTTTTCGAAACATGCCGCAGCATTGGTCAGGGAACATAAAGCTGATTTAAGCATTTCACTCGACGGTGATGCCGACCGGGTAATCTTCTGCGACGCCAATGGCAACGAGATAAACGGCGACCGCATTATCGGAATGGTGGCCTTGGATTTCAAACAGCGGGGGCGCCTTGCCGGGAATACGGTCGTAGTTACCAGCATGAGTAATTTAGGTCTGGTCAAAGCAATGGAAAAGGCCGGAATAACGGTGGTACAGACAGCGGTGGGAGACCGCTATGTAATCGAGGAAATGCGCAAAAACGACTTCAATATCGGCGGCGAACAGTCGGGCCATATCATTTTCATGGACTATGCCACCACCGGAGACGGTATTATCACGGCCCTGCACGTGCTCAGACAAATGATAAAGAGCAATAAAACCCTGGCGGAAGCGGCCGACTTCATGCAGGTTTATCCGCAGCGTCTTGAGGGCATCAAAGTACAGGAGAAAATCCCGATCGAACAAGTTCCGGCTTTGCGGGACGCGATCCGGGATTGCGAAAAAGCCCTGGACGGTTTCGGGCGCACGGTGGTGCGGTATTCCGGTACTGAAAACAAAATCCGCATTCTGGTTGAAGCCGAAAAACAAAAAGATGTTGATTTCTGGATAAGCAAACTCTGCGATATCGCCAAAAAAGAATTAACTTGATCTTATAGAAACTTGTTATTTTATAATTCCCGGCAAAGCCGGTCAGGTACAACCTGCATAAGCGTTGCAAGCTCACTCGCTTTTTGTAATATAAATATCACTCATTGCTTGACAAACACATAGAAGAATTGTATTTTATTTATAATTAATAATACTAATCTTTAAAATACTAAGGTTTTTTATGAAAATGCGGCCAAGTAACGTGCTCCGCAAACTGCGGGCCGGTGAGACGGTTAATTCTGTAAAATTGAATTTCAGCGATCCGAGAACGTGTGAAATCGCGGCGATGAGTGGATTTGACTGCTTATGGACCTGCCAGGAACATACGGCAGGTGATTATCATCAGCTCCAGGAACAGATAATGGCGGCCAAAGCGCATGACTGCGATCTGGTGTGCCGGGTTCCGCGCGGCAGTTACAGTGATTATATCAGGCCGCTTGAATTGGATGCGACAGGCATAATGGTACCGCATATTATGAGCGCGAAAGATGCCGCGCAAGTAATATGGATGACCCGTTTCCAGCCGGTCGGAAGACGTCCGGTCGACGGCGGCAATGCCGACGGCGCTTATTGTATGATACCTTTCGTGGAATACCTGGAACAGGCCAACCGCGAAAGATTCATAATCCTGCAGATAGAGGACTATGAAGCAATGGACGAACTTGACGAAATCGCGGCGGTTAAAGGTTATGATATTCTTTTCTTCGGACCGGCGGATTTTTCCCATTCGTTGGGGATTCCGGGACAGTTTAATGACCCAAGGATACAGGATGCCCGCCTGAAAATCGCTGAAGCCGCCCGCAGACACGGGAAATTCGCCGGTACCGTCGGAAGTATCAAAAATCACCGGGAACTTATCGCGATAGGGTATCAGTTTATCAATATCGGATCGGACGTAGTAACCTGGGGCAACTGGTGCAAAGAAATGGTTGCCGCCTGGCATAATAAGTAAATCCCAAATCAACGTTCAGTCCGATATTAAAGACTCTTTTATTTTATTCCTTTGCATTTTCCTTTTCCGGTTATAGTTTAATCTAAAATCGGAAAAGGAGTTTTTGTATGCCTTCAAAGCCCGTAAAGAAAACTATCGGGGTAATGACCAGCGGCGGCGACGCCCAGGGTATGAACGCCGCTATTCGCGCAGCGGTTCGCGGCGCATTGATACGGGGCTGTGACGTTTATGCCATTTATGAAGGTTACACCGGAATGGTCGATAACCTCATAAAGCCGGTACAATGGGAAAGCGTCTCATCGATAATGCAATACGGCGGTACCGCCATAGGTACTGCCAGATGTCAGCGTTTCCGGCAGTTTTCCGGCCGTCTGCGCGCCGCTGAAAATCTCCTGAAACACGGTATCGACAACCTGATCGTAATCGGCGGCGACGGCAGTTTGAGCGGAGCGGATACTTTTGCCCAAGAATGGCCGCAGATCATCGACGAACTTTTTAAACAGGGGAAAATTTCCGCCCTGAAACGAAAACGCCATCCTGAATTGCGGATCGTCGGCATAGTCGGCTCTATCGACAATGATATGGCGAATACGGATATGACTTTGGGCGCCGATTCGGCCCTGCACCGCATTACCGGCGCTATCGACGCCCTGAGCAGTACCGCATACAGTCATCAGCGGGTTTTTGTGGTTGAGGTCATGGGACGCAATTGCGGTTATCTCGCCTCCATGAGCGCCATTGCCACCGGAGCCGGCTATGCTTTTATCCCGGAATCACCGCCGCCGGACAATTGGGGAAAGACCCTGTGCCGCCAACTGCGGGCGGCCCGAAAAGCCGGACGCCGGGACAGCATTATCATTGTCGCGGAAGGCGCGACCGACCGCCGCGGCAACCCGATCAGTTCAAGCCGGGTCAAGGAAGTTCTCGACCAGAATATGGGAACGGAAAGCCGCCTGACGATTCTCGGCCATGTCCAGCGCGGCGGCGCTCCGAGCGCTTTTGACCGTTATCTGGGAACCGCCAGCGGCGTTGCGGCAGTCAGCGAACTGCTTCGGGAAAAGGACGGGGAATCTCGGATAATCGTTATGAAAGATAACCGTATCCAAACCGTGTCCCTGCGGGAAACCGTGGCCAAGACCCATGCGGTGGCCGATGCTGTTAAAAACTGTGAATTCGAACAGGCTATGGCTTTACGCGGCAGCGGAATAATGAATTCCGTTCTGGAAACATTGAGCCTGCCATCTGCGCCCGTCCGGGGACGCACCGGGAAACGTCGGACTTTAGCCCTGATCACCTGCGGCTGGCCGGCTCCGGGCATGAACAATGCTCTCCGTACCGCAGTCAGGCTCGGCCTGGCGCAGGGTTATAGAATGCTGGGAATCAAACAGGGAGCAGAGGGCCTGGTAAATAATGATGTTCATGAGTTCAGTTGGATGGACGTCGAGGAATGGGTGGCTTCCGGCGGTTCTAAGCTTGGGGCTAACCGGACAATTCCAAGCTCGGAAGAATTCAAAAACGTCGCCGAAACGGTAAAAAAGCATAAAATAGACGGTTTGCTTATGATCGGCGGCTGGACAGCCTATATAATAGCCGAACTCATGGACCAGATGGGCGGAATATACCCTGAGCTGGATATCCCCGTCGTTTGCGTTCCGGCCAGCATAAACAACAATCTGCCCGGCGCAGAGCTGGCGATTGGAGCTGACACGGCCTTGAATACAATTGTCGAAGCTGTGGATAAAATAAAAAATTCTGCGGATACCTCGCGCCGGGTGTTCATGGTGGAAGTAATGGGGCGTTATTGCGGTTATCTGGCCCTGATGAGCGGCCTGGCGACCGGGGCGGAATACATATACCTGCATGAACAGGGCATAGACTTGAAGCTCTTGCAGGAACAGCTCAAAAAACTGACCAGGGGATTCAAAAAGGATGGCCGCGACATCGGGCTGCTCATCCGTAATGAGAACGCCAGCAAGGCCTATACTATGGATTTTATCGCCCAGCTGTTTGCCGCGGAATCAGGAGGACTTTTTGATGTCCGCAAAACTATTCTCGGCCCTATGCAGCAAGGCGGAGACCCCACGCCGTTTGACCGTATCCAGGGAACGAGGCTGGCTTATGACGGCATGCTGCAGTTGTTTGAGAAGCTGAAAAACGGCGATAAAACCAGCGCTTTTATCGGTTTCCGCGGCAGCAAAAGCAGCGTTTACCCGATGCGCGAACTCGGTTCCATGGTTTCCAGGGCGCACCAGCGTCCCAGCGAACAATGGTGGGAATCTTTAAAAAATATAGTAACCGGCCTGGCGATAAAACCTAAAAACTGAAATGCACAACTCAGCTTACCCGGGTCGTAATCAGCCAGGCGGCTATCCCCGACAAAACCATCTGCACTCCAATGGTGGCGACAATAAGCCCGGTTATCCTTATCAAAGCACCCATTATGTTGAACCTGACAAGGACGTTCCCTATGGGACGCGCCAGCAGCATAAATACCATGTTAACGAATATCGCTATTGTTACCGCGCTGAAGGAAATCGTAAAACCGTTGATGACCGTCATCGGCAATGCGGCGGCGATGGTTGCCGGTCCGGCGATCATCGGAGACGCCAGCGGCACTATGGAAATCTCGGAAAGCCGGGTCTGGGCATTCTGTTCAAAGAAAATGCCCTTGGACAATGCCTTAAAGCCGACGCAGAATAAAATACTGCCCCCGGCAATTTTCAGGGAATAAAGTTCAACCCGCAAAAAGGAATGGAAGAGAAATTCCCCGAACAGCATAACCATACTTAAAATCATCAGAGCAATGAGCGTTGAATGCATGACGATCTTATTGAATTCTTTTTTGGAATCAGCTTCCTTGGAAAATACGGACAGGATGCAGATTTTGCTTATCGGGTTAATCAAGGCGAGCAAATACAGGGAATTTAAAAATATTTCACTAAAGGTTTTCATTTCTATAATCCTTAAACGACAAAAATCCTGATCTTACAGATTATAGGGCTGCAAGCGGCAAAAGCAAGCAATAAGCGGCAATATAAGAGATTTTTCAACCCTTTTATGTAATGGCTCACTCTTTTCGCAGGTTTAAATAGTAGCTCAAGCGTCTCGCTTGAGTCATGAACGGACAGACGTTAACTGGCCACCGACACAACCGGGACGGTTGTGCTACTATCACGTAAA
>JBAYCO010000257.1:0-6180 GCA_041668685.1 Victivallaceae bacterium
AAAGAGCAACATTATACGGCCTGTCAACGTTTTATGCCGCCGGTCTCATCGAGACGCGGCGCTACTTGGAGCCGCAGTCAAGTTCAAGATAAAAGTTTAAAATCCAACCTAAAACAGTATAAAACCACGTCATTTGGGCGTAGTCATAGTTTTTAGGATCCGCCAATTCTTCCGTTGTCCACAGTTTTTGGCTCAGCACGGCTAGTGTTCAGTTGCATGTAAAATTTAACATAAAGTAGTGCCGGGAGCAGCCTTGCTCCGGCATCAAAAACAATGATTTCAGTGAAATCTACAGCCATTTGTCGCGGAGCAAGGCTGCTCTCGCGACTACTAAAAACACCATGAAACACTGCACTAGGGACACTCGGCATAAGTCCCTGTACCACTCAATGCAGCACACTCAGCGGCAAAGGTGTAGTCGCCTCTGCCCCCAGGGGCGTAGAAAACATTGGTGGAAGACTCTGATATATTATCGACGTCTTCCGCCGCCGGCTACGGAAATTACCAGAACCAGAATTATTCCCAGTATCACCGCCAACGCCGCCGCGTTTTCTTTCAGAAGCTCTTTTATCTTTTTCGATTCCGGCTCCTGCTTCTTCAGTTCCATGCCTTTCACATTATTCTTTTTTACGGCGGAGACGTTGCGGGCGTCACTTAACTTTTCACGGTAGTCCTGCTTCAGCTTTTTATCTTCCAGCAAAGCGCCGATCATATCCCGCAATTTGCCGTTATTGCAGACGAAACCACTGCATCCGGCGTCATATTTCTTTACGAGTTCCGCATGCAGCCGCGCCAGTTCCTTTTTCGTTTCGGCGTCGGCTTTCCAATAGCCTTTGCGAATAGTTTCGAGCATTACAGCCGTCATTTCCTGAAGCGCGTAAGGATTTTTACTTTCAAAAAACTTTTTTATTCCCAGTTTGTGCTTGTCATCGATAAGCGTTTGCTTGACGTCTTCCCAGTAATAATCCTCAAGCATTTCCGGACGCATGACTTCCCAACCGTAAGAGTTGCGGGCGATTTCCGCGAAACTTTCCGCCGCGCCGGCCCCTTCCCGCATCATTTCTTTTATATACTTGGGATTCAATACCGTCGTTCTGGCTTCAACCATCGCCGCCTCCCTGGCGTTCTGCACCCGGGCTCCGTTCGGGTTGCGCAAATCGTTGAAGAACATATCCGGGCTTTTGCCGGTAACGTTCTTAACCGCCAGATTCATACCGCCCATAAATTCATAAACATGGTCCAGCGACAGCGGCCCCCAGGTATTTGAGGAACGCGGTTGAACTACCGTATCAGTATTCTGCATGGCCGCCTCAAATACGCCGTCTTTGAATTGACACCAGTTATCACGGGTATAAACCGCCCCCATATTCCGCAGGTAGCGTCCGGAGATTTCCGCATCCTTTTCCCATTTGTCGCCGGATTCGACCAGTCCCATTATACCGGAACCGAAATTGCCGTTTACACCGCCGAAAATCCGGGCGGAAGCGAGCTTTCTGGCTTCAAGCGGTGAAAAACCTTTGGCGATCATTACTTTTTCCGCCGCCAGGGTTCCCGCTTTTACGTTGTTTTCGAACTTATCCCCGTCATCGGCGGCGGCCGCCATGCGGACGGCCTTGTCGATCAGGTAAAGCCGGGAAGTCGCGGCTCCCCTGAATTGCCCGGAGGTTTGTACAAGTACGTCAATGCGCGGACGTTTCAGTTTTTCGCCGGGTATAAGCCTCACATCTTTGACCCGGCCCCGTGAAGTCCATACCGGTTCGACGCCAAGCAGGTAAAGAATTTCCGCGACATTTGTCCCATGACTCCGGATGAATTCTCCGCCCCACAAAGTGAAAGCCACTTTTTGCGGATATTTCCCGCTTGCTTTCAGTTTTGATTTTATCAGGGCGTCACCCAGTTTTACGGCGGTTTGCCATGCTTCTTTAGTCGGCGCGCTTTCAGCGTCAATTGAGAACAGGTTCCGACCGGTCGGTACCGAATTCGGATTTTTAACCGGGTCCCCGCCGGGAGAAGGCGCGATATAACCGCCGCCGAGAGCATTCAGCAGGCTGTTCAGTTCCGCGTCTGTTGAGCTCAAAAGCGCTTCCCGGTAATCCCTGACGTTGTTCATTGCTTCCACCGCGACTTTGACCGCGTGCAGATAGTCGGAATAACGCCGGTTGGCCTTTCTAATTGCCTGAGAGCATTTTTTAACGGCGTTATCCAGGGATTTTTGTGAAGTTTCAAGGATTTTCGCCACATTTTCAGCGTTTTTTTCTTTGCTTTCAGCAATCAGATTGACATGGCGCCGCATTTCCTGAAAGAATATCAAACGTTTTTTCAGGCTGTTCAGTTCCGCGGTTTTCGCCTTCAGGCGAGTCATGTCTTTTATATCATTTGTTTGCAACACCCTGTCTAACTCCGGTTTTAAAGTCAGATAGAGCGATTGGACATACGGCTTGTCCAAGGCTGTTTTTATTTTATCCTGAATTTGTTTTTGCTGTTCGGCAAGTATTTTCTCCTTTATGTTTTCGTCGTCCAGGAGCCGGAACAAATATTCCTTAAGGCGCGGTTTCTGAATCATTTTTATCAGCTTCAGCATATCCGGTTCGGTTGCCGTATCAACCATTTTCCGCATCCTTGGGATAAGCTGGGCGATCCGGCGCGCTTTGCTGATGTTACGCGGACTGGTCAGCGAAAACACCCTTTCAAAAACCTTGTCGTCCCGGAAAGAGCGGATAAATTCCAATCTGCCGGGAATTTTACAGTTTTTCAGCAGAAGTTGTTTCAAGGCTTTTTCCTCTTCAGGGGACACTGGCTCTTCTTTGAGTCTCCGGTCTTCCTGAGCGTTGGCCTTCATGCCGATCATCATTGCCATCAGGTTTACGGAAGCTCCTTTGTCTTTCCGCAGTTTAGAGTCTTTTAAGTTTCGCAAATCTTCCTTATCTATAAATTTCTCCAAATTTTCACCTTTCAACAGCCCGTCAATTATTTTATGGGCCGGAGCCAGGTAGAAAGCGTTAAAATGATGCATATCCGCTTTCTGTTTTTGAGTCAGCCGGCCTTTGACGATATCGATATCCGCGAAACCTGTCGCGATAGCGTCCACCGCCATTAATCTTGCGGTTTCAACAGCCTCCGCCCCGGAATATTTGCGGCCGAGGACATACAAGCCCCGATTAATTTTGGCGTCTTCAAGTTCGTGAATATAATTGTGTATTTTCAACAAAGAATCCTTATCGAGCGTTTTGATATTACCCAGTCCGAGTTCTTTATCAATATTCTTCTTTTTTATCAGCTTGATTATATTCGCTTCATACTGGCTGTGCAGAAGCTGGTTGGTCTCCGGATTAATGCAGACGTGGATTTTATCGTGAATTTCGGTCAATTCTCCATAAAGATCGCCGGACATGAACGGCGGAGTCAAATGGCTTACCAAAGCCGCATAGCTTCGCCGTTTGGCAATGATCGCCTCGCCGATATTATTAATGGTGTATATATAAAAATGCGGCATATCCCCGACCAGTATGTCGGGCCAGTCGTAACTCGACAGCGCCACCTGTTTCCAAGGCGTGAATTCCAGACTGCCGTGCGTCCCGAAATGAATGAGCGCGTCCGCCTTATAACCGAATCTTGCCCATAAATAAGCGGCAATATACGGATGCGGCGGAGCCTGTTTCGCGCCGTGAATAAGTTTGTTGCTGTCGCTTCCATAGCCCGGCAGGGGCTGCGGCATAAGAACGATATTCCCGTAGCGCAAGGTCGCGACCGCGATATTTTCATTAAAGCTCATATAGGGGCCGGGGGCTTTCCCGTAACGCTTTTCGACCTCTGCATAAAGATCGTCCGGCATGGCGCGTTTAACCCAGTCCAGATAGTCTTTCAGGGCGATCAGCCGGGTGGAAGGGTTTTCGACAAATTTTTGTATGTTTCCCTTTGCGTAAGGATTGAAGACTGTCGCGTTTTCCTGTATGGCGGCCTCCAATCCGGCGGCGTTTTCCGGCAGTTTGCCGGTGTCATACCCCGCTTTTTCAAGTTTTTTAAGGGTGTTGAAGAGCGAAGGAACCACTTCGAGCCCGGCGGCGGCCAAAGCGTTTTTACCCGGACCTTTATAGTAAACTATAACTATTTTTTTGTCTTTATTTGGTTTAAGCTTCAGGTTCAGGTATTTTTTTGCCAGCCGGGAAAAAGTCTTTATCCGTCTCCTCAAGGCTTCGAAAACATATAAGCCTTTGGAGTTTTTAAACTGCGCTGAAAGCACATAGGGAACGATCCCGCCGTCGAGTTCCGGCATGGTAACGCTCTGGCTCATAATTCCCCCGGCCATGCCGCGCTGATCTTTCACCCATTTATCGTAAGGTTCGTGGACATTGATCGGGCAGATAAGCGGAATATTGCGCTTTTTCAGGTAATCTATGACTTCATTTTCCTTTTCAGTGGTAAAACGCCCGTGCGGCATCAGGATTACCATGTCCGGGCTGACTTCCCGAATAAAATCAAGCCGTTTGCGGAAACCGAATATCGGGAAAATATTGATTTTTTCCGCTTCCATGGCCTTGACGGTTGCGGTGATATGTTCGGAAGAAGGCCCGGCTGTAGAAGTGAGAAAGCATATTTTGGGTTTACCGGCAAAAACCAGCTTGTTCTTTTGGCGGAAAGCCTCGTACTCCCGCAAGCTCCTGAAAATCGCGTTTTCCCCGACATGGAAAAAACCGTCAGCAGGAAAGATGACCGGCTCCTCCACCGGGCCGGAAAATAATTTTTTACCGTCTATTTCGCGCCGGGTATAATTCAAAAGGCGCTTGAAATTCACCGTTCCGCGGTTGGAAAGGTATTTTTGCACGCATTCAAGCTGCTTCCCGGAAATGGACGTTATGTTGGTTTCCTGACTGGTGGAACTTTCGACATACAAAGCCAGTCCGGAATTAACCGCGTCCCGCAAAGCGGCCAGCCGATCCTGCGGCAGACGGAGCCCCATGCCGAAAATGTAAACGGCCGCGTAACTTTTCAGCTTGGCGTCCTCGCCTTTTTTCCAGTTGATCCGTTCGACTTTTATGAAGCGGCTGGGATTGGCGGAATCAAATTCCGCGAACATGTAGTCGGGATAGTTAATAAAGCCGATCCGGGTAGGGCTGACCCATTTGCCGTAAGCGAACCAGATAACAACAATCAATAGTACCGCGGCAATAGCCGCCGCCGTCCCTGCAAGTATTTTTTTCATAAGAATCCTATTCCGACTCCGGCACATAAATGATGTCGCCGTTGTCAAGTTGATAGGCGATGCCGACCCGCCGGCCTTTGCCGTTTTTATTTTTCGAACTTTTTTCCGCTTTGTAACGGGTTATTTTGTTATTTTTCCTGACGATTATCTCCATGTCTTTTTTGCCCGCGTTCTTAACAAAACTGACGTCTTCACTGGTCAGGAATTCGGTCATTTTCATACGGACGACCAGCGCCACCATCAGCGCCACCGCAAAAACCATCGCCACGTCAAATAAATTCGCCATACCGGTTAAAGGATCGTGGTCTTCCGTATCAAAAGTCCCGGTGTAACGGTTTTTTCGCCGCAACATCATCATTCCTCCTCTTCAGCTCTTTTGAAAAGCTGTAAATCCAGAACGTACTGCAAATTGGCGATCTCCTCGCTATACCAGAGTTTTTTTACGGAAAAAGTGATAAGCCCGACCGCGCCGATGAATATCCCGACAACCGTCGTCGCAAAAGCCATCTGCATATTGTACGCCATCGAAGCTATATTTCCGCCGGCCAGCCCGACGAGAGCAGGCCCCATCGGGATCAATGTCCCCATCAATCCCAGCATCGGACCTATTTTCAAGGTGAATTTCAGGCGTTCTAGCTCACGGGCATAAGCCGTGTGACAGTCAGCGATATATTTTTCGCAATGCACCGGATGCCAGTCTAAAGCAATAAGTTTTTTGAGTTTGCCGGAAAAAGAACAAGGCGGCATATTTGAAAAATCAAAATCGTCGATGCCGTCTATTCCCGCCATTATTTTTTTCAAGTTACGGTGTCCTTTGAGGAGACGGATGTAAAGCGAAAAAAATTCACCGAGCAGCGCCAGCGAATACAGAAACGCCGCCAACAGCAAAACAATTACCGGCAGCAGCAGACTGGTGGAAATCCACGATAAAGCCTGTGTTAAATAAACCATTGTTAAATCCCCCTTATCAGTTATCAGTT
>JBAYCO010000258.1:0-6166 GCA_041668685.1 Victivallaceae bacterium
TAGTTTTTCCCTGACATAACGGACAAGCTCCAGTCCGTTTGCCGACGGCATTTTGAAATCGGTGATAACTAATTCAATGGTATTCTGCTTCAGGATTTCGATTGCTTCGGCTACGTTTGCAGCCGTCATTACCTGATAACCGGCTCCCGCAAGATTCCTTTTGATAACTTCCCTGGTATCGGCAGAGTCATCCACTATCAGAATATTGATTTTTTTCTTCATTTACTATGGTCTCCTGAATGTGTCGGGAACGTGATCGTGAATTGGGTTCCGGCGCCCGGCGTACTTGCAACTTCTATGGCGCCGCCGTGCGAGCTTACGATCCCGTGAACCACCGACAGCCCCAAACCGGTTCCGCTGCCGACGTCTTTGGTGGTGAAAAAAGGCATGAATATTTTATCCTTGATGTCATCGGCAATCCCGATCCCGTTGTCCCGTACCGCCAGTACCACGTTATCTTTTTCGCCTCGGGTCTCTATATGCAAGCGGCCGCCTTCCGGCATGGCCTGAACCGCGTTTACGGCCAGGTTCAACAGCACCTGAGTCAGCAAGGCGGGGTCGCCGGATATAGGAGCAATGTCCCTGGCTCTTCGGCAACGCAGCGATATTTTATTCTGACGACACCTGCCGCTGATAAAATACATGGCATCCTTTACCACATCATTGAGATGGACATTTTCCCGGCGTCCGGGTACCTGACGGGCAAAAATCAATAGTTTTCGAACAATTTCCCGGGCATGCAGGGAAGCCCTGACGATATTGGCGACATCCGATTTCGCGTCTTTCGGAAGTTGAGCGTTTTTTTCGACGATCTGGGCAAAACCGAGAATATGCCCCAGCGGTTCATTGAGTTCATGAGCCAGTCCGGCAGTAAACTGGCCAATGGTGGCAAGACGGTCGGCATGCTGCAACTGCTGTTGCAAATGATTGGTCTCAATCCTCGATTCGGCTCTTTCAATGATTAAAGCAAGCTGTTTGGAAATCGAATTGATCAAATTTCGTTCCTCACGGAGAAACGGGCCTTCGTCCGAATTACCCATAGCTTCACGGTAAAACACTTCAACTTGTCCGCGCGACTTACCCTTTATCACGATTGGAGCAGATTGCCGTTCACCGCTATCGTCGAAATCCACAGAAGTGAAAGAAGCGTCATCCAGCGTGATCCTGGAACAGGCAATATCCGGATACTGCCAGGCGGCGGGGATCAATTGCGCGATACGCCGGAGAATATCTTTCAATTCCAGATCATAATCCCCGGCCAGAAGCGAAATTTCGTAAAGACAGCTTAATTCCTTTACTCTTTCCCTGAGTGCGGCCTGCTCTTTTTCGCGTATCTCAAGTGTTGTCATATTTACCTTATTATTATAATAAATATTTATCCAATACATAGCCTCTTACGGGTTAAGCTAATCAACTTTAACAGATAAGTCAAATCTGTATGAATTTTACCAATCCTCAGAATCACTATGTTATGGCTATTGGGCTGTTGAGTTCCGGCAACAGAGTTTTCTTCTGAATAATTTAACTTACTATATGGCATTGGTTATCGATTGCAAGTCTCATCGGCAGATCGTCAACCACTATCTCATAGTATTTGCATTCGGGAAAGCAGTATATTCCTCCTTTGCAGATACCCGGTCCGGCTGCTCCGATCCTGCCGCTTTGATATTAACGGAAACAAAAACGTCCCGGTTTAAAAGTCAACAACACTTGATGAATATGCCAAAATTTAAAAAAACAGAAAAATTACCTGAAACAGAACAATAAATAAAATTACCGTATAGTCATATGGCTTCATATCTAACACAAATATAAAGTAATTGTTCAAAACATGAATAAATATTCATTTTTTAATAAATCGACTTGACTTTTGGAGATATAGCATTAATATATGATTATTGAATAATAATTCAAAAAATGAACACATACAAAAAAAGACGATTATGAATAAAAAAAATAAGAATAAATCAAGCCAAATGAGCCGTAAACAACTGGAGAATAAGAAACGTAAAGCGGATATTTTGTCTATCGCCGAAAACGTTTTTCAAGAAACTGGTTTTGCGGCGTTCAAGGCCGAAACTGTTGCTCAAAAAGTACATATTTCAGTAGGAACTGTGTATAATTCTTTTGCCAGCAAGGAAAAATTGTACGCTCAGGTTCTAGAAAAAATCGGCAATGAATTGGTTGAAAATATAGACCTGATTAATAAAAAATACGGTCCGGCAAAGGCAATTGAAAAAATTATTGCATTACGATTATCTCAACATCGCCGACTTGGTTTGTTCCTGACTTTCTTTTCAGGCGGCTATATCAACAGAGATGATTTAAGTTCAAGCAGCATATTTGATTGCCCGCGTGATCTCTATTACAAGTATCTTGAGCGCATTAGTAAAATCATTGAAAGAGGAATTTGTCTGGGGATTTTCGAACCGGTAAACTCTCACGCCGCCGCAATTGGCTTTGAAGGGATATTGAATTCTTTTGTAAGTTACTGGCTTGACCCCAATAACCCCAAGCAGCCGGAAGGTAGCCTGAACGAAATTAAAAAAACGGTACTGGAGCTCTTGCGCTTACACAGACAGGATACTGAACCGGGAAACGAAAACGATGTTCGTATACCCGGGCGTGAAGTATTTATTACCAAATATGACTATTTACGGCTCAAGGAGTTAATAGAAGTAGCGCAAATGTTCGATTCCGGTAAATACGCTGAATCGTTCGACGTGCTGACCAAAGCACTGACCGGAAGCAAAATTGTGAACTCTGAAGAGGTTCCCAGCGATGTAATTACCATGAATTCAAAATTGGAATTAGTAAATCAGGATACCGGGGAAACTATTATTTCACGGCTGGTTTTTCCCTCTGACCTTTCAGCAGATAATGCGGTATCTGTACTTACTCCTCTGGGAGCAATGCTGCTTGGTCAATGGAAAGGAAGCAATATCGAATTTGAACAGGATGGGAAAGCTAAAAGATATATTATAAACGATATTCTCTACCAACCGGAATCTGCAGGAGATTTTCATCTTTAAAACATAAGGGTACCTCTAATAATTCAACTTAGCACAACCGCCTCGGTGCTGTATTATTTTGAAGCAAAAACACATTTTTAGATGTTCCTATAAAATTCATGCTTGCAATAAAATTATTTATGGAACGGGTAGCTTGCGATTTCAGAACATAAAAAGCAAGTCGGTCTGATTAATTTCATTTGAGAAACGTAAATTGTTTTACATCTCGTAAAAGTCTATTAAAAAACATTAGTAAGGAGGTTCTTGTAATGCCTGAAAGAATTGTCAGTAAAAGTGATTTTGAAAAAATCAATTATATACTGGAAAGTATGTTCGGTTCAAACCCGGAGAGTTTCGATGGATTTGCGAAGGTTCTCGATTCTGCAAAAAAGTTGAATGACGAACAAATGCCGGATAATATTGTAATGCTTGATTCATGTGTTGAACTATTTGATGTCGGCAATCAAGAGTTAATGCTAAAAAAAATCGTTCTTCCTCCTGCTGATTTCGATACTCAGGAATTATCGGTTTTTTCACCGGTTGGAATGTCAGTCTTCGGCTTAAAGGCCGGAGAAACAATCGATTGTAAGGTACCGGGCGGTATAAGGCGCATTGAGGTGCGAAATATTCTTGACTACTGTCAAACCGGTTTTACCTGATGGAGAATAAAAGTTGAAAAATATTTTAATAATATCGAAAAGTGATAAACATGGAAAATGTCTGGCATTGTACGGTTTCATTAAAGACATTTGGAAGCCGTACAATGTTCACATAATTTGTCAAGCTGGGACAATTACCGAAAATCTGTCACAATTGGGAAACATCTTTCTTCATGAAGTTGCCGAAGAACATATAGTTAAAGAATTGACAAATCTTTTGTCCTCGGCAAAATTTGATTTGGCGCTTCTAAATTACAGTGAAGACTGTCTGGAAATGCAACGATTGTTCAGTATTTTGAGTAATGTCATATATACCATCGCAGTAAAATTAAACAAGCTTGGCGTTGCGCGCAGAATCCTGTTGCCTATATGCGGGGGGAATAATGTTACTCAGTTGCTGTGGTTTGTCCATAGACTGGCAGACTATCTCTCATTACCGGTCCACTTGCTGCACATAAGGACAATTCCGGGGAAAACAGATTCCGAACAGCTCTTCAATGATATCATTGCAAAAAGCAGTGGGCTATGCTCAAAAGAAGAACTTGTTGCTTCAAGTATTATTGATGGTATTCAAAGTAAAATTATGGATAATGACATTGTCATCGTGGGAGCCCCCAGTTATTGGCAACTGACAGCGCAATTTCGCTATTCAATTCCGTATAATATATTCAGAACCAAGTACGATGCTATAATGCTGGTAGCTCCTCGCCCTTCAGAAATACGGCTCAGGGATGTATTGTGGCATAAGTTGATTTCTCTCAATATGACTGCCGGAAATAAAAAATCAGCCATATCCCAAATGGTTCAACTTCTGGTTAAATCCAATCAAATTACCGGAGAACAGTACGCAAATGTATTAAACAGATTGCTCGAGCGCGAAAAAAAATGTACGACAGCTGTAGGAGAAGAAACTGCGTTTCCTCAAGTAACAATTCCTGGCATGACCGGAGTTGTTTGTTGTTTGGGCGTATTTCCCCAAGGTGTTATTTTCGGAGGAACGCCAGAAAAGGTGAAATTCATATTCCTTATATTAAGTTCCCAGAATGATTATGGAGAATACCTTGTTGTTTTGTCCAAAATTGCCAGAAACATGATCAATGTCCACCAGAGGAAGAAACTGTTAAAAGCAAGTTCCTCGTGGGAAATTCTGGATATAATGCAGACTCCGCAAAAATAGATCAGTGTTACCGTAAATAAAAGAAACAGATGCATTTTTTTTGATAAATAATGGCATTTGAGCGGGCTTTTTACCCTAATGAGTCGGCGATAATTTTTTTCAAAGCTATAGCATGATTGACCTTGGGATCCTTAGCGGCATAAAGCAAAACGAGTTTTTTCTTCTCGGATATTTCAGCTAAACGCTTCAACTCATCACCTTGTTCATCCAGTTCCTTTCTGTACTTTAAAGTAAACTGTTCCAATTTTTCGGGCTCATGATTGAACCATTTCCTTAATTCATTGGAAGGAGTTAATTGTTTGAGCCATTCATCAAATTCAATAGACTCTTTGACAACTCCACGAGGCCAGAGCCGGTCAACCAGAACCGCATATTCTCCGGGATGCCTTTTACGTTTTCTGAAATCGTAGATCCGTTCTATTGTAATGTTCATAATCTATTTCCTCTTTCCGCCTTATTGCGAGGAAAACAACTTGGCTTATTTTCATTTTTCTTGGGACATGGGGATTCTCCGCAATGATAGCAAATCTCATTTTTCAGAGGCTTCCCGGCGTAATAGTCAGCAACATTCTGTAAAGTTGTTGCCGCGATACTTTCAAGCGCCTCCCGGGTAAAAAATCCCTGATGCGAGGTAATGATCACATTGCTGAAAGAAGTAAGCCGCGCCAGCAGATCGTCAACCATTATCTCGTCGGATTTGTCTTCGAAAAAGTATTCACTTTCCTCCTCATATACATCCAGTCCGGCTGCACCTACCTTGCCGTTTTTCAAGCCTTCAACAAGCGCGGCGGTATCTACCAATTGTCCGCGGCTGGTGTTTATTAGGATTACTCCTGGCTTCATTTGATTGAAAGCGCTCGAGTCTATCATGTGAAAATTATCTTTAGTCAGCGGACAATGAACCGAGATTATATCCGAACGGCGGTAGAGCTCATCGAGTTCGAGATATTCGACTCCGCAACGTGTAGCAAAATCTGAATCAGGATAACGGTCATAGGCGATGATTTTCATTCCAAAGCCGTGGAGGATTTCGCACATTATTTTTCCGATCCGTCCGGTGCCGATAATTCCGGCAGTTTTTCCATACATGTCAAATCCCATCAATCCGGCAATGCTGAAATTATTGTCTCTTACGCGATTATACGCTTTATGAACTTTTCGATTCAATGCCAAAATGAGAGCGGCTGCATGCTCAGCTACCGCATGCGGCGAATATTCAGGAACTCTCAGAACGTATATTTTGTTGAATGCGGCGTGCAGATCCACATTGTTATAACCGGCACAACGCATAACAATCAAACGGACGCCGTTTTCATGAA
>JBAYCO010000259.1:0-6161 GCA_041668685.1 Victivallaceae bacterium
GATGAAAGAAATAGGCAGATCAATATTGACAATTCCAGTTTTCACCAGTAATGTTGACTATAACGAAGTGAAGGAAGCCATGGAGAGCGTTTCAGCAAAAGACGTGTCAACATGGCTTAAAGAGAATATTGGAACAAGTTTATTAACCAGGCGCAAACGTGCTTTCAAGTTCAAAAACCCAAAAGTCAGGTGAAGAAAATCTTATTAAAACCCATCAGATTTAACACCCCAGGACGGACCCCGATCCGAGAAAACAGACCCCGATCCGAGAAAAAAGGTAAAAAAAAGCGGCCGGTTGGCCGCTTTTTTTAACATCATTATTTTTTCAGGTAATTTTTACCTTTGGCTTCATCTGTGAGCTTTTTGATGAACGCCTGCAAGGCTTCCTGTTTTTCTTTTTGTTCCAGAGACATTTTGATTTTTTCTTTTACTTCGTCAAAAGTCTGAACTTTTTCTTTCTGGAGCTGGTCACGGCGGATAATATGATAACCGAATTTAGTTTCGACGATGGCGCTGATTTCGCCGTCTTTAAGATTTACGACCGCTTTTTCGAATTCAGGCACCATCTGGCCTTTTTTGAATGCGCCGAGAGAACCCTTATTCCTGGCGCCGCTCGGACAAGCGCTTTCCTTCTCCGCGAGTTCTTCAAATAATTTTGCGTCTTTCTTGAGCAAGGCAAGGAGTTTTTCAGCTTTAGCTTTAGCTTCGGCCTTGGTTTTTGAATCATCTTTTTCAGTAACCGCGATCAGGATATGGGACGCCCGCAGGGAATCCGCAGAATCCGCCGGAGTTTTGAACATATCGGGATTTTTATCATAATATTCTTTAACTTCTTTATCGGTAACAGTGCACTTATTGAAAACCTTATCTTCAAAGAAAGCGCTGACGGCCATTTGTTCCTGAAATTCTTTTTTGCCTTTGTTTTTGGCGATAAAAGTTTCAACAGTCAACCCCTGTTTGGCTAGTACTTTCTTGATTTGCTCAAGCTGGAAAGCAGGAACTTTTTTCAGGAATTTGCTGAATTCTTTTTCCGCCATTTCCTCGGACGGCTTGTAACCGGCTTTCAATGCGGCATCCAGAACCGCCGTAGTTTGTATGAACTGTGCAGCTATGGCGTTGGCGGCGCTGTTGAGCATTTCCTGGGTTACGCCATCAGGAATTTTTCCGCCGGTCGGTCCCAGCAGTTTTCCAATCAGTTCCGCTTTAGTAAGCTTTTTGCCGTTTACTTCGGCAACGGTTTCGGGGAGAAAGTCGAAGCTGGCTTTGGGAGCTACCGGAACAGTAGCTTTAACTACTTTTGAATCTGCTTTCCCGGCCGGGGCCTTAACAGTTGTCTCGGCGGCGAAACCGACAGTCGCGACAGCAGTTAAAGTTAAAATTGCAAACGACGTTTTTTTCATGATGCATTCCTTTTTTTAAAGTTTAATTAAGACAAACTTTATAAACAATTTACAGACCGTTGACAAATCTAACATGGCAAGTCGGATTTTACAAGGAAACATTTAATGCAAAATACAATAAAATATACCGGATTGAGCATTAGGCCTTGACAAATTGCCGATTCGTTATATTATAAAATTATGTTTCCGCCGCAGAAAAATATGATTAACCAGTTGGCATCTCAATGAAGACAAGCAGGAAAATCGCAATTGCATCTCTCCTGACAATATTTATTGCAGGAGTTTTAAACGGACAGGTCTATTATAATACCCGCACCCGCAGTTATCCCCTGCCGAAAACGACCATCGAGCGTTTGGGAGAAAATGCCCTGAACATCGCGCGGCAAAGGCTGGCAAGAGATAAAAAAGACGCCAAAGGCCTTCTGTTATTGAATTTCGCCAATCATCTGATCCCGAATGACCGTGAGGTACTGCTGGTTCGCGGCAAATTGAAGTTTAATGTGCCGCTGAAAGCGCCTAAACGGAAAAACGATGAAAAAGAGTTCCTGCTTCTGCTTGTCCAATCGCGAGACCATATAAATGACTCTGATACGGCCATGAACCGCCATATTCTGGCGATACTGAACCAGTTGATAAGAACTTTTGACCCGCAGGAGGAAGACGCCATTATCGCCCTGATGGAATTTGCCGATAAAGGAGTTGAAGTTGACATAAATAAATTACTAACCGTCAAACTTGAAACCGTTACCGACGTGAAATTCGATCCGAAAGATTCCAGGTATACTATTTCAAATACGAGCAAAACCCTCAGGGTGCCGGCCAATGTCCCCTGGACTGATACCTGGATAAAAGTTAAAGCCGGGAAAATGATCAGTGTTGTCGCGCATGGAACCTGGAGTATGGGTGACGACGTGGACTTCCCGGCATGCAATCCTGACGGTTATGTATCGTATGACATCAAGACCCTGAAACGCTGGAGTTCGGGAACTGCCGCTGTTCAGAATAAGAAAAAGAAAACTACAACCAGCACTTTTAAATCCAAGCGTTCAGGAGCCCCCGGCTGCCTCCTCGCAAAAATCGGCAGCAAGGAATATTATGTCGGATCCCAAATAACGTTTAAAGCCGAAAGCAGCGGAATCCTGTATTTCGGGCCCTACGAATGGGGGGATTATCTCGATAACTACGGCAGCCTTACCCTGCAAATCAAAATATACGATTAAGACGGAATTTCTATATCGAGGAGCGGCGGATATTGCTGGCAGCCGAAAATATCGCTTTCTCCGGGACTGCCGCTGGGTTCTTTCCGGTAAATCGTAAATTTTATCGCGAACGCCGGATCATATTCAACAAAATCGCAGATTGCGCTTTGCGGGATATTGTACAATTTGCTAATCAGCTCTTTATTGAGGACGCCGCTTTTTTTCACCAGTTCATAATTTTTCTTTTCCCTGAAAATAATATCGAAAGTAATCTTATCGGTTCCCGCGTTTTTGCTTCTGATAGTTTTTGCCAGTTCATATAATTTTTTTGAGCTCATTTTATTTATCCCTCTTTTTATTTGACTGCCGATATATTTGAATATGTACAGCGCATTGTCCATTCATTTATTAATTCCGGTATTTGTTTGTTGTTCCCGGAAATTATAAGTTTCTCTATTTCTTTACTCAAAAGTTCCTGGTTCAAAAAATTAAAGCTTTCGAGCTTTTCCCATTTTTTTGTATTGGGAGCGAGTTTTCTGAATATAGAATCGACTCCCCCGTTAAAAAGCGGTTTCGGGGTTTTTGTCCCGCCGATAAATAGCGGAAATCCCAAACCTTTAGCCGGAAGACAAATCCAGGCATATGATAAAAGCCCGGGGTGTTTCCGGTTGATTTCAACCGACATTCCTGAAATTGAGCTGTTAAAACACATTGACGGATCACGGGAAACATTATGGAATTTTTTAAAGTTTATTGGTGGTTTTGCCCTTTGCAATATCCTGGCGCATTTGGCTTGGGAACGCAAACTGAAATAAACTTTGCTTTCATGATATTTATAGATCAATTCTTCGGAATTGCATGAAATCTCAAGACGCTTGCCGAATCTATCGACAAAATGCCAATGAGTACCGGTCTTAGCCCCGCCCGCATACCACTTTTTGCTGATAAATTCCTTGACAATCTCTAACGCTTCGTTGCAATCACCGGCTTTTTCAGCAATGTAACGAAGCATATGTGTATTCATCATTCCCCTGAAAGACGGCTTGTTGACGCTTAATTCCCCCATCATATCTGCTGAACCCGCAAGTCCTTTGTCATTAACCATCATCATGCATGTAATTACACTTGAATCGCTGACAGCAATGAATTTGTTAACATCCCTGGCGGTATTCGAAATGATAAACGCGCACTGGCTTTTAGAAATGTTGTCACGGGTTTTATGAAAAAATATACGTCCGTCTTCAGACGCGTCTTGTGATATGGAGTAAGAAGTACATTCGTCTCCAAGGAAAATATTGCGGTAAACGCTTCCGCAAAATGCCAGATAAATATCTTCCTTCACATTCGCGGCATGGGCGGTTGAAACAATTTCATCCAGCCAATGAGGAGCCAGACGGCTGCATAATTTGACGAATTCAGCGTTTCGCCGCAGAAGTTCCCGTTCATCAATACCTGCTTTTCTTGCCAGCTCAAGGAAACATTTCTTGATATCTTTGTTTATATGTCGCGCATTTATTTCGCCCCAGACCTTGCCTATTGACTGGGGTTGCCCGGACAATTCAATCATTTCTCCCGGTAAATGTGCCGCTGTCATTTTGAAGCGCCTCCAATTACGGTTTCATGCAGTTTAAAAAGTTCCATCGGATCGTCTACTTCCACCGTATGGTTCATTGTCCATTTGTAGGCGGGTGAAGCCGGTAAAACTTCATCCAGGATAAAGGCTGCGGAACCGGCAGTACCCTTTACATCGGGAAGCCTGGCGTAGAAAATCTGCCTGATCCCGATGATCGCCGCTTCTTTGGCGATTTCTTTCGAATCGGCTACCGCTTCAACGACGATACCGAGCTCATGGGATTTTATTTCTTTCACGCTTTCCCTTTCGCCCATCACTCCGTTCTTACCGAAAATATGATAAAATAGCCGGTAATTTTTATTATTCAACCTTTCCGCCGCCTGGGATTTGGCCCACTCGATAACCCGGTCGATATTCTTAATGGTATAGGGGTCCCTGATGCCGACAATACCGATATAACGTTCTCCAACTTTACCGGCGCCTTCAAGTTTGACCTTGATTTTTCCCGGCGCCGGAATAAATTCAGCTCCGGTAATCCTGGTGGTTTTTTCGTCAAACTGTTCGTAACAACAGTTGGTCATATCGAGAGCGCCGCCCGCGAAATATTCAAAGAACGGGTTACTGCGTTCATACATTGCGTGTCCGGCCACGGACGCCACTGTGCAGCGCTGGTCCGGATGCATGGCTGTAACTTTGACGTCTTCATCGGTAATAGTGCCGATAACGCTTTCTTTGCCGCCGTAAGGTTCGGCGCAGAAAGACGCGCATTCGAGGACTTTTCCCAGATAATATGATTCCGCTTCGGGAAAACCTTCATGAATGGCCGCGGCCGCGAATACCGCGGCATCGCTGGAACGTCCACCGATAATAACGTCGGCGCCGGTTTCCAGGGCCTTGATAAAAGGATGAACCCCGGCAACAGCGACAATTCGTTCGGTATCATCGAGTTCCGAAGCAGTCAGGGATTTGCGCCCGTCGAGACCTTCAACGATTTTTCCGGCCTCCATTTTTCGTTTTAAACAGTCTTTGTCGACTTCCGAATAAAAATAGGCTGTCCGGAAAGGCTTCAATTTATGCTCGGCGGCAATTTCCCGCAGAATATCAAGATACATGTCAACTCTGCTGTTGGTCCCAGTATCCCCGGCAGAACCAATAATCATCGGTACATTTTGTTTACGGGCGGCCAGAAGCATCAGTTCCAAGTCATGTTTCTGCCATTGACGGGGACTGACGCTGACATCGCTTCCCAACGGAGTCGGGCCGATATCGTCGCTTCCTGAGTCACAGCAGTAATAGTCAGGCCTGGTTTCAACACCTGCCTGAAAACTTTCTTCTTTGGTTGGTGCAAACCCCAAATGCCCGTTAGGACAGATTATCCGCAAAAACTCTTTCTGACGTTTCATCCTTAATTAATCCTTTTTTACGAGTTGTTGTTATTTAGCGTAGACGCTTAATGCCGCCCCCAAAATACAGAGACATATTCCGGCATATTGCAATAAACTTAGATGTTCCTTAAATACCAAAAGCCCCAGAACTGTTCCAAATACGGGCGTCAGACAGAAGGCAATGGTCAGAACGGTTGAAATGCGGCCGTCTTTCAGGCCGGAGTAAAGACAGATAAGTCCCAGAGCCCCGGCCAGTACTCCTCCGCCCAGAGCTATCATTATCAGGGATTTTGGACCGGCTTTTTTGAGTTCTCCCCAGTAAGGGAAAGAAAGCGCCAGCAGCACGACTAAGCTTACTGTTGTCCTGATCGTAGTACCCGTTACCGGGGTCAGATTACCAAGTTTTACTCCTTTTTTTTCAAAAAAAGAGCCGGCTGCCCAGCAGACGGCAGTACACAGAGCCCATAATTCAGGTTTCATTAAAAATTCCTTTTTCTTCGTAAGGTTTTGTCAAAACTTTCGCTCTATAATTTTGTTTATATTATTGGTTTTTAACTATTTATTGGGGATTTTTTCATTTCCCCGTTTTCATATGCCTGAAAAA
>JBAYCO010000260.1:0-6144 GCA_041668685.1 Victivallaceae bacterium
CCCTTGAACGCAACAATCTTATTTTGTCGACTACTGATAGAGACGGTTCCAGCGTCCGTATAGGCGTTGAAAGTGCTGGCGGGTACAAAGACACCTATACGATATTAAAGGGCATTCTAGAGGGGCGGCGCATAGTGGATAAAGTAACGGTAAGTACAGACAAGGTTTCACGCGCAGGAGAAATCGAACCATTATTTGAAGTTGGCAATGTTTTTATGGAACGCGCATGGTGGAACAAACCAGCTTTAGACCAGTTGAGAGAGTTTCCAAGTGGCGCACATGATGACTTTGTAGATGCAATAGCTGGCGGTTTCATTATGAGCCGTAAACGTTACAAATTCTTAAAAAGGACAATTACAGTATCATGAAAAAAGTATATCGTATCTGCAAAAATAATATTTATTGTATTCCCGTAATAATTTTTGTCGGCAGTTATGAGGAGTGTGAAGAATATCGAAAAAGACGATTTAAATTACAACCCAAAAAACAACGCTTCTATGCCGGATATAGTGATTTTTTAGAAGACACAAAAACAGGTGAATTTTTGGGTTTTATTTGGATGCCGCGGTATACTCATACGATTTCCAATATGGGTACATTGTCTCACGAATGTTTACATATTGCTATGCGGATATTGGAAGTATGTAATATACAAATAACCTTTGATAATCATGAAGCTCTTGCGTATCTGCATGGCCATATTTTTGAAGAAGCTCTAGCCTCTATTTTACATTCAACCAGCAAGACTAAAGCGTAAAAACATCATTTCGTATAAGTCCTGCACGGGATGCCATTTTTTTGCCTCATTGCCATTTCCCGACATAAGTTTACCACCTCATCGACGGTTTGTGTCGCAAACAGGCTCAAAAAGCGAAAAATCTGAAAGACAAACTCTCACTATCCCATTCCGTTCATACAGTCAAGTGGAAAAACTTATAAATAGCGTAGCGGTTTATGCAGTTTGGGAACTTTACAAAATCAAGGTTCCGGATGTAAAAACACCCAGTTTGCAGAAAGGTATCTCAAAGGAATATTTTTAGTAGTCGCGAGAGCAGCCTTGCTCCGCGACAAATAGCTGTAGATTTCACTGAAATCATTGTTTTTGATGCCGGAGCAAGGCTGCTCCTGGCACTACTTTATGTTAAATTTTAGCTGTCCCCAGCCGTGCCATGGGGCAACCGACGCTTGACTTAACACTGGCTGTTAGAATGCAATTCGGTATTAAGCAGCAGTTCCGCGGCCTCGACGTTTTTATACACCTCCTGCATAAAATCATTGCGCCAGCCTTTAAAGATACGGGATTTTCTATAATCTTCGCTTCCGTGTAAATCCAGAATCTGGGTCAGTTCCTTGCGTGAACACACCAACGCCGGATCAATATTAAACAAAGCGGCTTTCTCCTTTATCAAATCAAAAATCATTCCGGCCGCATGCTTGCGCCGGAGCCGGGAAACCGGAACCGGATAATTTTCGGGGGCCGTATCCATTCCTTTTTCTACGCATTTTAGCAAATTAACACCGTACATTTTAACGATTTTTGGAGTCAGGCGGTCGATCTTTTTAAGATCTTCTATTTTACGCGGGCATTTATAAGATAAGGTAAGCAGGATATTGTTGTGGATGATATGTCCGCGCGGCCGGTTTTTGCGCCGGGCGGTTTTTTCCCGCCATGCGGCCAGTTCGCGCAAAACCGCCAGTTTTCTGCCTTTCAACTGGTCAATGCCTTTAATTTTCCTGAAATATTCCTGCGGACCGATTTCCTTGTACAGTAGCGCGGAATCATATTTTTTCATTTCCTCATCGAGCCATTCCGCCGTATTTTGTTCCTCGGCTTTTGTGATGATGAAATTCATCAGTTCGGTAAGATATTTCACGTCGTCACAGGCATAATCATACATTTTGTCCGTGAGCGGACGCATGAGCCAATCGGACCGGGTTTCCGTTTTCGGGAGCTTCACACCCAGCGTTTCCTCAAGGAGCGCGGATAAAGACAGTACGGAACTGGAACTGCAAAAACCGTAGGCCAGGCGGGTATCGAATATATTCCTGGGGTTGGCGCCGGTAGCCGCTTTTAAAATGACCAGGTCCTGCTGGGCGTCGTGCAGTATCTTGCATACGGATTTTTCCGCAAGCAACTCTCCCAGCGGGGAAAGGTCATCTATAGTAACGGGATCGATCAGGTAGCATTCCTCCCGGATGCCTAACTGCACCAGGCCCAGGCGCGGATAAAAAGTATATTCCCACAAGAACTCCGTATCAATAGCCACGGCTGGTTCCCGCAAGGCTTTTGACATCAGTTTTTTTAGCTCATGTCCGGTTGTAATAAGCATAAATCACTCTTTTTACCTGAACTGCGAATTCATTAACATAACATGAAACTGTTAATTTTCCAATTATTTCAAACAGCTTCTTTCATATTCAAAGAAAAGGAACTATTGTTTACCTGCCCGTTAACGCTATAAGGACGCAAATAACATGATACTCATTAAGTCATCCAGATTCATAACCGGAGCAGTTGATAAAAAACAATTCCCGCAGGATAATCTTCCTGAAATCGCTTTCGCCGGGCGTTCGAACGTCGGAAAATCATCGCTGATCAACAACCTCCTGAACCGCAAAACGCTGGTAAAGGTCGGCAACACGCCGGGAAAAACCCGCGAAATTAATTTTTTTCTCGTAAATGAAGCCTTCCGTTTTGTCGATCTGCCCGGTTTCGGATACGCGAAGGTTTCCAAAAGTGAGCAGGAAAGATGGAAAAATTACATCGAATCGTATTTATTTTCAAAGCGCGATATAAGGGCCGTCGTCCATGTTGTCGACGCCCGTCACCCCGGGCTTGAAAATGACCTGCTGATGGCTGATTTCCTGAATCATGCCGGACTTCCGAGCTGTATTGTCGCCAATAAAGCGGACAAGCTCAAAAAAAATGAAACAGCAAAAGCCGTAAAGCAGATTGCCGATATATTCGGAAAACAGCCGATACTTTATTCTACCCTGAAAAAACGCGGCAAGGCCGAATTGTGGAAAGTCCTGGAAAGCTGGTTGTGAAGAAGAACGTTGCCGGCCAAACATCCGGTTTATGGCAAAGGGGATATCGGGATAGATATATCAGAGATGAAAAACATTTTTACCAATCGCTGGGTTATATCAAGAAAAACTTTAATAATGGCGGGGTTTCAGGTTTAATCAATTAAACTTTACTATCGGCCAGTTGTTCTCTTTAGCTTTGGTTTCCAGTTCGGAACAGGGATTGGCGGCAATAGGAAAGCCCACTGCTTCGAGAATCGGAATGTCGTTAACGCTGTCCCCGTAATAAGCGGCGTCAGTCAACGTTAAATCATGTGATTCGCAATATTCCCGCGCAATTTTTATTTTACCCGCCCCCAAAGCATATTCTCCGTCGAGTTTTCCCGTATAACGCCCGTCTTTTATTTCCAGCCTGGTCGCCAGGCAGTCGTCAAACCCGAAATACTCCGCAAGCGGACGGGCGATCACAATATTCGTCGCGCTTAACAGGACAACCGGAACTCCGAGCTCCTTAATGCGTTTGACTTCCGTTTCAGCTCCGGGAAAGATCGTCTTTTTGACCCAGGTCTCGAAATGCAGACGAACAAGCTTATCCATTTCAGGTTCGGTTTTCCCGACAAATTCCCTGAGCTGAAAATCCATAAAATCGCTGACTTCGAGTTTCCCGTCAACATACTGGTAATAATAAAACGTCGCGCGTTCCAGCGCGTCCGAGGGAGCAAGTTTCTGCTCGACGACAAAACTTTTCCAGGAAACATCGCAATCGTTGTCGATCAAAGTATGATCCATATCAAAAAAATAAATTTCCGGCATATTTTCCCTTTTTGCAAATTTCGTATTTTATGCCATATGCAAGTTTTTTACTGTATTCACAACTCACAACTTTTAATAAAACTTTTTATCTTTTCCTTGCAAACTTTTTCAGTTATTGCCTGAAGCAGTTTTACCCGTTCGGCAAGGTATTCTAATTCCCCTTGGGTTATTTTGTAACCCATATCGTATCTGGCCCCGACATAGGCGCTTCTTAAGAGTTTGAAAAGCCGTTTTTCCTCATCCGTGTTTTTTGGGAAAATCTCTTTGAATTCGGGACTTAGGCGGTCAATCTGTATGCCTAAATCTTCAAGGTCATGCAGTTTGGCTTTATAGCCGGTAAATACCAATAAAACCGTATGATAAAAATGCTCCGTTGCCTGATGCAGTTGAAAAGCTGCATTTTTATAATCTCCATCTAACAAAGCATATTTATAATGTTTAAAAAATATTTTTGCACTTTCAAACCAGTTCCTGAAATCTCTTTCAGCATTACCCAGACGCTGTTTAAAGTTGAGTTCCTTTACCGCCGGAAGCCGGAAACGCCTGGACGAATATAGTTGTATACCCTCTTTTTTTATGTCGCAGAAGAAATAATTCCTGCGTTTTATCGCCGCTTTGACTTCCTCGACGCTGTGCATGATGATGCTCAGGCGGGTAGCGCAGTGCGCTATCATGCGGGCTTTTCTTTTGATCTTGTTACGGTAGCCCTTATAGTGGTATTTCGGGAGGTCGTTCACGACGATAAGCAGGTCATAATCGCTTTGGTATTCGTAAAGAATGCCGTCATCGCCGACATATTTGTCTTCGACCCAGTCGCCGCGGGCATAGCTGCCGAAAAGGATAATGAATTCGGCGTCGATCATTTCCGTAATGATTCCGGTAACCGCCCGGAGTTCGTCCCGTTTGTCCTCCGGCAGATGTGATAATGATTTCTTCATGCAGAAAATATACAGCCGTCTCGCGGATTGACAAAGCCGTTCAAAAAGAAAATCGGATTTTATAGCTGTTTATATTGTATCGGGTGGGGTTGGAGCCGCAGACGTTTAACGTTTCGGCTCGTGGGGACACTCGCCCACGTTTTGCATTGTGCCGGAGTTTTTTTCTGGCGAGACTCTGTCGAGCCGCCGCAGTTTAACGTTTCGGCTCGCGGGTACGCTTGCCCACAGTTTATATTCTGAACAGCTCAGAAAAATAGATTGGGCAGATTAAGACTTAAACGTCTTGACTTCATTTGAAAACCGGTCGAGCAATTTTTGGGCCTGCTTGCGGGTTGTCGCCTCAACGGTCAGGCGCAGCGCCGGCTCGGTGTTTGAACCGCGGAGAAGCGCCCAGCCGTCCGGCATGCTGATCCGTAATCCGTCAAAAGTAACGCATTCATAATTACAATAGCGTTTCCGCAATTCATAAATGATTTCACGCGCCTGAAAAGCGCCGCACCGGAATTTTTCCGACAGGTTGAAATATACCGGCATTGAGGCGCATATTTCGCTCATCGTCTCATTGGTCAGGGCGAGCATTTCAAGGATAAGCGCCATGGCTGCGTAACTGTCGCGTCCGGGGTGCAGCCGCCGCCAGATGACGCCGCCGCAGTTTCCTTCCCCGCCGATCTCGGAATTTTTTTCAATCATCATATCTACGACATTGATTTCCCCGACTTTCGAATAAAAAACGTCACAGCCATAGGATGCCGCGATATCCTCAACCATACGGCTGGTCTGGATGTTTACGACTACCGGGCCCGGATTTTCGGAAAGCATGTGGTCCGCCGCCAGTGAAATCGTATACTGCGGACTCAACGCGCGCCCGTCATTGTCCACCAGAGTCATCCTGTCGCCGTCGGGGTCATGCGCGAAACCGACGACGCAATTATGCGTTTTTACGGCTTTTTCAAGTTCGGCGAGATTTTCCGGAAGTGGTTCAGGCGGACGTTCAAATATGCCGTTCGGCCGGTCAAAAATGCTGACGACTTCGCAGCCGAGTTCTTCAAGGAAACTCCTGCTGTATAAAGCCCCGACGCCGTTGCAGCAGTCAACCGCAACCTTGAATTTCCGGGCGCGGATCGCTTCGACGTCGATTTCTTTGAAAATACGGCCCATATGAAGCTTGAAGGCGTTATTTTCATAACGCAGACGTTTATAATTCCTTTCGGAGCAGTAATCCAGGTTCCCCTGCGTAAAAATATCAAAAAGTTCCGCAGACTCCCTGGTATCCAAAAAGGTCCCGTGCGGGCCGATAAATTTTAAGGCATTCCATTCCACTGGGTTATGGCTGGCGGTAATGACGATGCCGCCGCTTGCCTTGAAA
>JBAYCO010000261.1:0-6134 GCA_041668685.1 Victivallaceae bacterium
GCTTCTTTTTCCAGTTCAGGAAGCAGGCGAACAAATATTTTTTCTTTTTCCGCAACGCCGAAATGTTCCGGCGTCCAGCATAGTACGCGCTTGAACCAGGCGTAAATATCCCCGAAAGCCGACTGGCCCGCCTCCATCCCCAGCTTTCCGGGGACGACCGAACCGTCCACCTGCCCACAGATCCCTCTGATAAGCTTGTCGCCGACTTCTTCCGCCGGTGCGATCAGGATATCGCAGGTGGAAGTGCCCATGACTTTGCTCAAATAATAAGGCTCTATCTGGCCGCCGACCGCCCCCATGTGACAGTCGAAAGCCCCGGTACCTACCGCAACCGATTCGGGCAGGCCCAGTTTTTCCGCCCATTCGCGGCATAAATACCCCGCTTTCACATCAGCGGTGACCGTAGTGGAAAACAGCCGGTCCCGCAAACCGGATAACAGCGGATCGATCCCCGCCAGGAAATCCTCAGGAGGAAGCCCGTTCCAGCCGGCGTGCCACATAGCCTTGTGCCCGGCGGCGCAGCGGCTTCTTTTCAGGGTCAACGGATCGTGGTTGCCGGTCAGCACGGCGGGAATCCAGTCGCAGTGCTCGACCCAGGAAAAAGCGGCGGCGCGGACTTCCGGGTCCAGGCGCAAAACATGCAGTATTTTCGCCCAGAACCATTCCGAAGAATAAATCCCGCCGGAATATTTCGTGTAATCCTCCCCGCCCCAATTTTTCGCGAAATTATTAATATCTTCCGCTTCTTTGAGGGCGGTGTGGTCTTTCCAAAGAATGAACATGGCGTTCGGATTGTCCTCGAAGCCCGGAGTGAGCGCCAGCGGCACGCCTTCCCGGTTAACCGCGACCGGGGTTGAGCCGGTCGTATCGACGGAAATGCCGATGACATTTTCGGCGGTTCCGGCCGGAGCTTTCGCGATGGCGGCTTTTATCGTCTGTTCCAGGCCCGCAAGATAATCCAGCGGATGCTGCCGGAACTGATTATCGGCTGGCTCGCAATAACGGCCTTCCCGCCAGCGCTCGTACCGGTAAACGCCGCCGGATATTTCTTCACCGTTCGCCGCGTTCACCAGGAGCGAACGGACACTGTCCGTTCCAAAATCCAGCCCGATAACGTATTTTGACAACTGCATAATCTTACCTTCGTACTGAGTTACATATTTTTCTGATTTCAACCGCGGCTTTTTTGAAATTTTCCCATTTGGCATCGGGCGGGATCGAATGGTCAAACATCGGGACATAGCGTCCCTGTCTGACCATAACTGCGGCTTTCTCTATTTCCCGGTCAATGTCGGCTGAACTGCCGGCCAAGGCTCTTTTGTCCAGTCCGCCCCAGATGCCGAGTTTCGGATATTCCTCTCGGTATCGTAACACATCGCTTCCGGCCTGCACCTCAAATGGAAAAACGACATTCACCCCATGCCGCATGAAAACCGGCAGCAGTTCGGAACAGTCGCCGTCGGTATCCACCGACATCAGCCTGACGTTATGGGCTTGCGCAAAATCGGCAACCCGGTCATAGCACGGCATCATGAATTTTTCCACCATGGCCGGGGAAATGAGCGGCCCCTGTTTTCCGGACATATCTTCCCAGATGTGGATGTGGTCGATCTGAACCTCCCGGGCAACCTCTTCCCATATCGATATCCAAAGGCCGGTAAAATGATTCATAATGTCTTTTACCATGCCGGGATTGTCCATCAAAGCAAACATCAGCCCTTCAAACCCGAGCATGTCCCTTGCCGTTCCGAACATCCCCCAGGGAAAATTACCCACCTGCACCGCTTCTCCGGTTGCTTTTATTCTCGATCTGAATTCGTCCCAGTTTTCCCGGATTCGCTCTTTATCACCAATTTTCAAACGCTCATTTTTATATTTCTCCCAATCTTCCTCCTTGCTTACGGGATAGGAAATGAAATCCGGCATGGAAAGATTGTCTTTACGGTTTTTCAACGTTATGCCCCGGTAGTCCACGGAAATGACATGCTCTTCATCTTCCTCGATAATGCGCTCCTCGAAATGAGGAAAAGCTCCCGACTCTAGACGCGGCAAGGCAAAACTCTTTTCATACCCGAACTCCTGTGCCGGACAAATATCCGGATTCCCGGTTTCCCTTTTCCAATTCTCCAATGTCCGCGGCCAGATACTCCAGCCGATTCCCATTCCGAAGGGAACCCGGTCAATTTCTTTGCCCGTAAAGCAACGAACAATCCTTTCTCCACATTTAAGCATCTTCATATCTATCCAAGCTCATTTTCTGTAATTATTTAAGGTTTCTGTTTTTTGATTCCATTATTTTCATAGTCCGTTTGTTCTTAATCTCAAAATTTTTGTTGTTTTTTTACGATAAAATACCTCCATTTTTTTCTTATTTTTCCGTTGATTGTTTTAATTCCTTTTTCTAATATCATAACCGTTCTTTAGCCTCAACTTTTACGAGCTAAAAGCTTACAAGTTTTGTAATTATTCCGCCATAACGTAAATAACTTGGCTTTCCTTAAAAAAATTGTCCTTTTTTCTGTCGCCTGTTTTAATCAGTTTTTCCAATCTTATAACCGTTCCATTTTAACCTATAGAATCAAGTTTTAAGCGGACAGTATTGATGTTACTCCAGTTGCTGAATTGACGTCTTGATCATTCTCCATTCCATCCCGCTAGTTTCACCGGGCCAAACAAACCGCCTAACAGACTTTCCGATTCAAATTGCCGCTGTCTGTCTTCATACGGGGAACGGGGCGGATACTTTTTCGTCCAGAAATCTTCGATCCGTTTCGGGGCGATGGCATTGGCCAGCGTATTGGTCACCGTTACTTCAAGGCGGTTACTGCCGGGCCGCAGGGCACCGGAAACATCGAACCTGAACGGTCTCCATACTGCTTTTCCCAACTTTATACCATTCAGGATTACGGAGCAGGCGTAACGTACCTCTCCCAGTTCCAGCCAAGCAGCATCAAAAGAATAAGGACAATTGAAATCGAGCCGGTATACGGCATCACCGCTGAATTCGTCGCCGAGATATTTACGCCAGTCGCCCAAATCGACCGGTACGGCGGCTGTTTCGCAGGTTTCGATTCGATAATCTTCTTCACCGACGAAATAACGTTTTTCGGCTTTCAGGGTCCAGCCGGAATCCAGCGTTATAGAATTTACGGGACTGAATTCGGGAGCCGCTTCTCCCGATTCACCCGTCAGTAACAACAGCGAATCGAAGCCGTTGGAACGCCACTGGAACGAACCGGTACCGGAAATCGCGTACAATTTACCGGTCAGGGCGTCACAGCGACAGAGCGGCAACTTTTCGGGAATGACTATTTCCACATCCGCCGGGGTGTCGCTTTCATTCACGATAAAATAAAGTGCGTGATCCTGCCAAACCCGTTTGCAAACCCGGACGGCGGAGGAATTATCGCTTTTAATTTCCACAGTCGGGCAGAGTTCCGCAATGTCTGACTCTTTAAAAACCGTTCCTCCCGTCTTACGGAATTTTTTTAATTTTTCCCTGGCCGCCGCTGTCATCATTGAACGTTCCGGAATAATAAGCGCGGAATATCGCGCCTGGCCGATCTTCAGTCCGTTTTTCACGATTTCCGCCGTTTCCAGTACATCATCGTCAATATAATCAAAATCGCATTGTTGTCGCAGTAATTTTTCGGATACGCGTTCATGCCAGGCATTGGCTTCTTTAGCATGTTCACCGCCGGCCCATAGCGAACGGATATCGAAGTATACTGCCGTTGAACACAAACGTTCACCCTGCGTCAGCAGGTATGAGCAGCGTCCGGCATAATTATGAATGGGATCGAAATATTTCCACAACGGCTCAACCGGGCCGAAATGGGGACGGCAGCCGGCCATGCTGTTTCCCGCGGTCGTCTGAGCGTAGTTGCTGAATACGAAAACGTTTATTCCCCTTACCAGCAGATAATCCAGCAGCCAGCGCATTATGAGTGGCGTTAAGCCGTTTCCATAAACGGCGAAAACCTCGCCTAAGACAAAAGGCCGGCCGGATTGATGTGCCACGCTGGAGGCGTATTTGGGAAATGGATGAGCTCGCAAACCGGGAAAAAGTTGGCGCCAGATTACATCTACGCCCGGCAAATCCAGAGCCCGGAGCGCCCGCAAAATATGGCCGTAACCGTGAATACCGCACATCGGCGGTTCATCTTCGCCGCCCAGATGGCCGCCGGACAGTAAATTATTACGGCGGCACCAGGCGCGGAGCGGCAGCATATAGCGTTCAATGAAAAGCTGTGACCTTACGTCCTGAAAATCAATTCTGGCGGCGGTAGTTTCGGCGTCTTTCCCGGCTTCCGGTTCCGGTAAAAGCTTCGGGAGCAATGGTTCCAGCTCATAGCCCTTGCGTTTGTAAAATTCTTCTCCGAAGTCCGCGGTCCAGGTTAATTTTCCAGCAGGACAGTATGGCATTGCCGGTTCATCGGTAAAAGTCCAACGAATGGTTTTTCCGAAATACTTTTTCAGTTTTTTGCGGTATGCTTCGTGAGTAAGTTCGATAAATTTATCGGTTACCCCGGGAGTGATAACATTGGGATAAGGAGCGGCAATTGCCGGATTGTCTTGCTGACGCTCAATTTTAACGCCGCCTTTACCATCGGAAGTGACATAACAGCGCGCGAACTTTTCCGGGTTGCTTTGCCACACTTGTCCGCAGGCTCCGCCGGACGGCCATCCCCCCTCATCGTAAAGATAATAATTCATGTCGAGTCTCTTACACTCGGCAACGAGTTCTTCTATAATATCCATATATTCCGGGGAAAGATAGTCCGGCTCCATTTCGGAAGGCATGGTTCCGGGACGACAACCTTTAGGTACCGGAAACATGCATACGCTTCTGGCGCCCATTGCCGCCATTTCCCGCAATTGTTCTTTGAGCATGTCTGGTTCCAGGCGGGAATTCAACTTCCAAAAATAACCTGGAGTATTCTCCGCCGGAGGGAGCTCGAAATCAGTTAAAATAAATCTGTTTGCAGCTTTGCTCATTACCTTGACTCCTGATAATTGTTTTGATAAAGTGTTTTATCCAGGGAAAAACCGTTTTTTTTGGACCATTTTGTTATTAATTTCAGAATTTTTGTTGTTTTTGTCGAGTAGACATTATAACACCCCCATTAGGTAAGGTTTGTTTTCTCTGTTGTCTCCGCTCTTTCGATATGCGGAGTGCCACAACATCATACCATCCGAAATGTTATAACTGTCCCTCACAGATCCGGACGTGCGGATTTCCCGCATCCGGCTCTTCACTCGAACATCCCAGTCAGACGTTCCTAACATAGAAATCATGTTTAATCTCCGGTTTCGGCAACGGGTATAGTTCCAGATATTTCCAGAATTTCTCCATTGTCAGGTTTTTCTTCTGGCTTCTGCGGTTCATCCAGTATCGGGTCATATACAAGGTTCTGACGTAGAACTGGGTAATACTCCGATAGTTGCCGCTGATACCATAATAATTATAGTGTCCGCGCAGCTTGGCTTTAAGCGTCCTCCACCATTCTTTTGTCTTTTCCTGATTCCGTATTTTCTTGAGCCACTCGTGTACGCTTTTGCAGGCTTTCGTGAATTTCTTGCGTTGCGTTTTGCGACCGACTTTGAATTGCCCTTTCCGCGTTTTGTCGCAAAAGTGCGTGAATCCGAGAAAATCAAATGTATGTGGTTTACGCTTTTGGGTTTCCGCATTTATCTTCTCAAATCGTCCGAAACTTATGCAACGGCTCTTGGTCGGGTGTATTTCCAGGGCGTATTTCGCAAAGCGATTTTTGACTGCCTGTTCTATTCGTTTCGCATCGTCCTTAAATTGGACAGCTATCACAAAATCATCGGCATATCTTATCAGTTCGGCGAAACCTCGCATGTGAAACTTAACCGTATCCTCAAACCATTTATCCAGTGTATAGTGCAGAAACACGTTCGACAGCAACGGGCTGAGTATCGAACCCTGTGGGGTTCCCTTGTCCGTTTCGTTGAACTCCCCCTCATCAATGAAACCTGCTTTCAGAAATTTCCCAATCAGCTCCAGCATGGCGGTATCGCCGATGCGGATTTTAAGGAAATTCAGCAAATGTTCATGTGAAACGGCATCGAAAAATCCCTTGATATCGCACTCTACTATATGGTTTACC
>JBAYCO010000262.1:0-6133 GCA_041668685.1 Victivallaceae bacterium
AATGTTTCAAGCACAAAAATTAAAAATAAAGTGGACAGACCCCAATTCGCTTCGGCTTCGTCAAAGTCTGCTCCCTGCCGGAAGCGGGAGCGGAACCCGGCGAACTCCGGGAACTCGGGCCGGAGCCTCTGTCACCTGAATTCAATGCGGCTTATTTGTACCGGATGACGCGCCGCCGGAAAGGCTCGATAAAATCATTTATAATGAATAACGCCATGGTTGTCGGAGTCGGCAATATTTACGTCACCGAAGCCCTGTTCGAAAGCGGCATAAGCCCGCTCCGCCGGGCAATGAGCCTGACCCGGAAACAATGCGAAAAACTCACGGCGGAAATAAAAAAAGTATTGGCCCGTTCGATAGAGATCGGCGGCACGACGATAGCAAATTACAAAAACGTTGACGGTTCCGAGGGCCAGTTTATCCGGCATTTAAAAATATACGGCAAAAATAACTGTCCCGTCTGCGCTTCCCAGGTTCAGCAAAAGCGGCTCTCCGGAAGAAATTCCTATTACTGTCCCAAATGCCAGAAATGATTTTTACCGGTAAAATTTTATTTCACATCCGCATTTAGAGGCCGCCAATTCTTTCCATACCGCATTATGCCCGTTGCGGTCAAAGGCGGACAGAAAAATAGTTTGAACGCTTGAAGACAGATGATTCAAAATAGAATCCGGTAATAAAAGATGTATTATCGGGACAGATACCTTACCGGCCCAAAAACTGTTTTTCCCGCAAAGCACCACAATATCCCGCGGATATGTAAAAATTTCCCCAGAAACTTCCGTCAGTGGAATTTCATAGTTATAACCACGGTAGTTTTGTTTTAACCACATAAGCGATTCCCTGATTGACAGAACATTATCGTCAGGAATAAATAATAAATGCGAAAACGAATCCTTTCCGGCTATTGAAATGAAAGGTGTTTTTCCGCGCCGCACGATTTTACACTTCGGCGACGGCTCAAAATATCTCCCGGCAAAATACATTAGCGTGACAATAACCAAAGACAGGGCAAATGCCGCCGAACCGCTTTTCATGAGGTGTCTGTAATTACCCCGCTTGAATATTACAATGAGCAATAAAAACGGCAAAAGACACCATATAAGCAGAATAACCGACTGCATATAGACATTTAAATCCGTAGCCGGCGACAGGCTCAACAGCTTCCCGCATGTGTCCAAGTCAAAGCAAGTTGACATAATACCGGATAACCCGCCGGCCAAAACAACAGTAAACCAGCTTAAAATAACAACTCGCCTGGTCTTGTTTTCCCGGCTGTCGACAAAACAGATCAGCCCCGAAAACATGACGGTAAACAAAAAAAACGAAAGCGCCAGACTCATCCAAAGTCCCTGTTCAACGGCAAAGGTTAGAAAACTGTTTATCATAGTCCGGCAAACTATATTGTTTCCGGGAGGACAATATAACTGGGTGAACAAGAGGCCCGAACGCCCTCTCCCCACACCTTGGGGATTGTCGGCAATAATCTGAACGGCTCCCCGCCAGATTATCAAACGGTTGCTTACCGATTTGTCGGGATTTGCCAACCATTCGAAATAACGGCCGGAAGCCTCTGTTCCGCCGGCAAGCGCCGCTATGAATAAAAATAATAAAACAGGTATGGCAATCTTTATTGAAAAAAGCTTCCTGAAAGAAAAAATTTTCAGTTTTATGCTGTCGATAAAAAAGCACTTCCCTCCCCAAAAGAAAAGCGCACTTAGCAACAGAACAAAAAAACCGGTGCGGGAGTAAGTGAATATCAGCCCCGTATAAAGCAGACATTCAAAAGCCAGGACAATACCTTTCAGGCATAGGCGTTTAAAATATATCCGCAACATCCATAAGAAAGGCAGCAGCATGGTAATTAAGGCCGCGGCATGGTTAGGGTTGGCGAAACCGTAGCCATATCTGACCAGCCCGTTATAGGTGAATTCCATAGTTAATAACCTCGCCATAACCGGGCTGTTTCAAGGCTGAAAAAGCTATTCCGGTATTCAATGTCGATATTACGCCCGTTTTTGTTCTCAGCCGGATAAAATTTCATTTCCTGATCGTCCCCGACGTATTCCGGCCGCGTTTTGCCGGACAGGATTGAACTGAAAAAGCTTTCCGCAAGCCGCAAGGCTTCAGAAGACAAACCGTGTCCGGCCGGATATGAACGCCAGATTACCGAATAGCCACGTTCGCGCGCGCTCCGGACAAAACGCCGGCTCAACAAATAACGGCCTTCATCTTCATCGCCGCAGGTTACCAGCGCCGGAGCCGCGTCAACAACTTTTTTTTCCGGCGTGAACCATACTCCGCAGGCATATACGCCCCAGGCCAGGACAATATCCGGTTTCCAGTGATAAAACAACGCCGCGCATTGAGCCCCGGCGGAATAACCGAAATAAATTATTTTCGAGCCCTTGTTTAACGAATACTTAATCTTTACCTTTTCAAGCGCCCGCAGCATTACCTCTCCCGACCATTTTTCCGGGTTCCAGTAATTATCATTTATGAAGCTTGGAGACAATAAAAAAAGTTTATATTTATCAGCCGGCTTTACAAAGTTATAAACTTTTATCGTCCTTTCTCCCGTCCAGTTCCGGCCGCCGAATAAAACCATTATTTTATAATTTTTCGCGTCGTTCTCGGAAAAACCTTCCGGTACCCGCAAAACGAATTTTACCGTTTTGTTTCGCGGCACCGCGGCGGGTATTTCAAAACCGGTTATCTGACCGGCGCAGAACGAAAAAAAAGCCATGAACGTTACTGTCAAGTCAAGCATGAACTCCATCCTGCACGGCTAGGGACAGCCGTGGCTACAGCGGGAATAAAAAAGATGCAGCCGCCCCTGCCCCCAGGGCGCAAGGCGATATTGGTTGCCTCAATATGCATCATTATTTTTTCTTTTCCCTGATTTGCGCTTCTTCTCCCCAGGCCAAAGCCAGTTCCTTTGACGGAAATTCTATTTTGTCTTCCGTGTCTATGCGTTTCGCGTAACGATGCCCAACCGGCCAAAAACGCGCTTCCTGGTCATCTCCGACAAATAAAACATCTTCCGCCTTGAACTGCGCCGAGGATAGTTCCCTGGTTAAATCCGAACCGTATTTTTCGTGGTAGTGGGTCAAAAAAGCCCGTGCCAGTTTCAGGGATTCCGGCGGCACCTGGTGCGGCAGGTTAGGATAGGATTTCCAGATAATAGATACGCCCTTCCGCCTCGATTCATCCACAAAATGGCGGGAAATAATATAACGCCGAAGATCAGCGTCGCCGCAAGTCACCAGTCCGGGAACACCCGCCATACGGCGGCTCGGCTCATGGAAAACACCGCAGGCATGCGACACCCACGCCCGGCACATATCCGGACGCCAGGCCGGAAAAAGATTGGAACATTGCGAACCGCCGGAATAACCGTAAAACAACAACTTGGTCATACAGATGTTATATTTGCTTTTTATTTTAGCCAAAGCCTTAAGCAAGGCTCTGCCCGACCATTGTTTCGGGTACCAGTATTCGTCATTTCTGAATCCCGGCGAAACTAAAAATACCTTATGCTTATCCGCCCAGGGGCCAAAACCCAACCCCCCGGACGCCGTACCCTTGCCGTTGTTGTTACGGCCGCCGAATACGATCAGAACCCGGTACGAATGTTTGGCTTTTTCATCGTATCCGTCCGGCGCCCGGTACCAGACCGTGACTTCCTTGTTTTCAGGAGCGCTGGTCTTTACCTTGACGTTTTCCAGCTTGGCCGCGAACAAGGCCGGAACCGTTGCTATACAAAACAGAAAAGAAAAAAATGAAGCAAAAACAAACTTTTTCATAAAAAACTCGACTTTTTAGTTTGACAAAAATATAATCTCCATTAAATTTTAATGGATTGCATATATTTTTGCATTTGCAAGCTTTTTCGGAGAATTTTTTCTAATTTAAACTAAGTAGTTTGCGCTTTTTGAGCACAAAGAACAACGCCGGTTAATTTTAACCACTAATTCGCACTAATGAAACACTAATTAAGAATTGTTTTTTTGCGGCTGTGCCGCAACAAATCAGTGTCCAATTAGTGAATATTAGTGGTTTTCAAAAAAAGTTCCGGCAACACCGGTTAATTAAAAGAGGAAAGACCATGTTCTCGAAAAAGATCATCGCATTGTCGCTGCTGTTTGCTTCGCTGCTGTCGGCGTCCGCCTATGAAAAGTTGAACTGGAAAAGCCGGGCGCTGACCGCCGGGAAGGCTTCGCTGGCTTCGGATTCCTACCGGGTCAGCCGGAACGTCGCGACGCCGAATTTTTCGCCGGAATTCCGGATGCCGCTGGAATTGATCTATGATTCCTCGGCCGGGAAAAACGGTATTTTCGGCGGCGTGTGGAACCTGCCGCAGCTCGAAAGCCGGACGTTTCCCAAAGGCAAAGGCGTCGAATGGATCACGCCCTGGGGTGAAAAGATTCGTTTCTACGAAAAAGACCCCGATAATGAGAACATTCTGGATATATTTAAGAAAGACATGCGCGGCACCGGCTGTTTCGCGCCGTTTAAAGACTGGAACGCCAAGGGCAGAAAAGGCGACTGGGTGATCTCCGGCAAGGACGAGAAAAAAGGCTGGGTTTTCACTTACCGCGATTCGCGTTTGAAACACATTGCCGCCCCGTCCGGGCGCGGCCTCAATTTCGCTTACCAGGGCGATAAACTGCGCAAAGTCATGCAGGATGGAGTCGAATTCATCGCGCTCAGTTACGGTAAGAACGACAAAGTTTCCGAAATGACCGTCAACGGCATAAAATTTATTTTCAGCTACCGGCAAACCGCGTATGTGATCCTGCCCGTGGCTCCGGCCGACAAAGCTAAAAAATTCGACCGCGTCATGCTCGCTTCAATTCAGCGCGGGAGCCTCAATCCGGTCAAATATTCCTACGACTCCTACGGTTTCCTCAATAAGATCGAACAGGGCGAATTCAGCGACGAAATGAAGATCACCAACGAAACGCCCGAAGAACGCCTCGCTTACCTGAATAAGCTTGCCGAACTCAAAAAGGCCAGGAAAAGCGCCCGCCGCCTGACTGAAAACCGCCAAAACATCAACGGCAGAATATTGAGCGACAGTTTCTTTAAATACAGTTACGATAAAAAGATCGTCAACATCCGCAACCGGGCCGGGAAGAAAGCGGTTTACGATTACAACGAAAAACGCGGCATCCTGACCGTTACCAATTTCGCCGGGCTGACTACCAAAACTTATTATTTCCGGCGTTACGACGTCGCCTACAACGGCAAGCTCCGGCAGGTGCGCGACGCCAGGGACCGGGTGATCGTCAATTACCGCTACGACAAAACCCTCGGCAAACCGGTTCGTATCCGCGATATGGCGGACAACGAGATATATTACCAGTACGACCGGAACGGCAACCTGACAAAAGTATCGCGTTCGCCCGGTTATAACGGGAGCGACCGGCAGAACCTGCTGAAAATAGCCTATAACAATTCCGGCGACGCGGTCAGTTTCGCCCGGCTGGACGCGGACGGCCGCCCCGCCGTGACCACCCGGCTTTCCTACAACGGCAAACACGAAGTCACCCGGGTCGCCAACGGCCAGACTTCCACTTCCGTATCCTATAATTCATTCGGACTGCCGACGCAGGTAACTGACACGTTCCTGAACAGCACCGGCTACCGTTACAATAAATACAACAGTTTACAGGATATGACCGCCCCGAACGGAGTAAGGACGCATTATAAATACGATGAAAACGGGCTGGTAACGGAGATACTGCGCACCTGCCCGACGGATTATGTAAAAGACATGGTCAAGGTCGGCAAACAGCCCGCCGCGAACTCTATCGGCGGCGAATATTTGCTGTCCTCGTTGAAGATCGTTTACAACGGCAACGGGCAACCGGTGTCGGTCAGCGACAACCAGGGGCGGATCAAGACCTATGACCGCGACGAAATGGGCCGCATCATCAAGGAACACTTTCCCAACAACACGGAAAACACCTATAAATACACGGTTACGGGGCAGATATCGAAAGTACTCGACCGCAACCGCAACCCGATCAGTTTCGACTGGAACGATTTCGGCAAAATCGAACAAAGAAAAACCGCGGCGCAACAGTTTACCGATTACGTTTACGACGAATACGGGCTGCTCAAGTCC
>JBAYCO010000263.1:0-6124 GCA_041668685.1 Victivallaceae bacterium
AACTTTCCCGTGCGGATATTCCCAGCGGACGGAGTATTTTTCCGAACCTTCCAGCAGGGGGCTCAATAAGGCCGCACTGGTAAGGGCTTCCGCGAAAATTTTAGACGCGACCGGGTCTGTATCATGGATTTTGATACCTTTGCCGACAGTAGCGGTGGTATCGGCAAAAGAAAAACGGATATTTTCTTTCTTCAATAATCCTCTGATCAAAAAATCGGTCATATTCATATTTTGCTTCCTTCAAATCCAAAGACAAACAGCGCCGATTTTAATCGGCGCTAAAACGACGGTTCTAATTATCGCGACCGTTTAAATTGCGCGTTCGACGACAATTTCCGGGTCTATTTCTTCTTTGAGCACCTTTTCGATGCCTTCTTTCAGGGTAAGCGTGGCCATTGGACAACCGCCGCAGGCGCCTTTCAGCCGCAGGGTAACGGTTTTGTCTTCAATACTGACTACTTCCATGTCGCCGCCGTCGTTCTGGAGGTAAACGCGCAGTTCTTCGAGACGGGCTCTTATTTTGTCGTGTAATTCTTTCATGGCTTTTTCCTTTTTTTATATTTGAGTTTTGGCTATGCAGAAAATCGCATAACCGGATGATGACAATATCAGGGCGATCAGGGGCGTGAGCAGCCAGCCGAAACCGATGTTCCGGAGATACCTGAATTTAATATTGTGGATTCCGCGCACGGTGCCGATCCCGATTATAGCGCCGATGATTGCCTGGGAAGTACTTACCGGAACCCCGATAACGGCAAAAATATGGACGGTTACAGACATTGCCGAGACTGCGACAAAAGCGGTAAACGCGTCCAAGTGCATGACGCCGGAACCTACCGCCAGCATTACCCGCTTGCTGTAGGTAAGTACGCCTGCGGCGATGGCAAGCCCGCCGAATACCGCAAGGTGACGGTCGGATATTCCGGGGAACTGTCCGGAGAAGATGCCGGTGGCGTTGGCTACGTTGTTGGCGCCCAGAGCATAAGAACCGTATATGCCGACCAGCAGCAGGCCGCCCCACAAAATTTTGTCACGGGTTAAAATGCTCATGGGAGCATGGCGGATAAAGACGCCCAGCAGCTTATAAAAAATAAAGGCTATGATCATGGCGCCTATGGGAGTCGCCACCCAGCAGATTACGACTTTCACCAGTCCGTCCCACTGCATGGAGCCGGTACTCAGGCCGATGCCGGCTATAGCGCCGACAATCGCCTGGGAAGTGCTTATCGGCAGACGCATAAAGGTCATTAAAGTTACCGTTACGGCGGCGGCAAGGGACACTACCAGCAGGGTCATGTGGGTTTGATGAGTCAGGGCGCTCAAGGTATGAATTCCTCCCCGGCCCTGGAGTATGGCTCCGGTGATAACCGCTGCCGAGCACAGGATTGCCGCGTTGCGGAAACTTATGATCCGGGAAGCGACGGCGGTGCCGAATACGTTGGCTGCGTCGTTGGCACCAAGCGCCCATCCCAAATATAAACCTCCGGTCAAAGGAAACATTTAAATAGTCCTTTTGGCTACAATTATGCGGATTCTGTCGCCGACGTTTTCGGCCCGGTCGCTGATATGGGCGACGCTTGTAACGAAATCACGAAATATGATGCTCGAAATATCTTTGACTTCTTCCGAAAAAACTTTTTCGATGAGTACGGCTTCCATTTTGTCGGCCTCGCTTTCAAGTTCGTCAATCTTTCCGACGGCGACCGCCGCGTTGGTGAAGTTGGAGAAAAGCGTTTTCGCCGCCTCCACCATTGCGTAAACGGAGCGACAGCAGACATCAACCAATTCCAATATTTCGGGACAGTATTTTTCCGGTATTTCAACGTGCTGGTTCCAGATCATAAGGACGGCGGCTTCGGCCTGATTAGGTACTTTGTCCATAGTTTCAAGCAGTCCCATTATATCGCCCCTGGATTCGGGGAAAAGTGATTTCGAATACATCATCACCTCGATTTCACGGCGGATATCATCGGCTTTGCTTTCCGCTTTGTGGACTTCCATAAAAGCCGCTTTGGCGGCTACCCTGTCCATATTGCCGCAATATTGTTTTACGGCATTCTGAAAAGAATCCATGCAGGTAATGACGCTGGCGCAATATTCAGAAACCTGCTGCTGGATTTCTTTTTGTTTGCTTGCAAACATCATAATTCGCGATCCTTACGGTTTACCAGATAAATTTTGCGCTGCCCAGGCGGTTGGCGAATTCATGCAGTACTTTTTCTTCTTCCGCCGCTCCGCCGCGGGCTACGAAAGTGGCGCTGAAACGTACATAGTGGCCGGCGTCGTCCCACGGAACTGAACTGATGAGTTTTTCCCGGATCAGCCATTGGCTGAAATCTTCACCGGATGCGAAAGTTTCGCCGCCGGCAATGCCTTTCGGGGCCTTTACGTATAAATAGAACGAGCCTTCGGGCATAACTGCCGGGAAGCCGATTTTCTGCAAAGTCGCGGTCATGCTTTTCAGTCGGCGTTCGTATTTTTCGCAGATCTTCGGAGTGATTTCAGCCTGGTTTTCGAGCGCCGCGATGGCGGCTTTCTGGATTGCCGCGAATTGGCCGCTGTCGGCATTGTCCTTGACGCTGGCGAAGACCTTGACCGCCGGCTCGTTACCGCATACCCAGCTCAAACGCCATCCGGTCATGTTGAAGCCTTTGGACATACTGTGAAGTTCGATGGCGACTTCTTTCGCGCCCGGCAGCGACAGGATGCTCAGCGGTTTGCCGCTGAAGTTAAGCGGTGCGTAAGCCGCGTCGGAAACGATCAGGATATTATTCGCGCGCGCAAAATCAATCGCTTTGGCGAAAAACTCTTCAGTCGCGGAAGCCCCGGTCGGGTTGTTCGGGTAATTCAGGTAAAGCAGCTTGGCGCGTTTGCGCTGGTCGGCGGTCAGGGAGTCGAGATCCGGCAGGAAACCATTTTCTTCCAGCAGGGGCAGATTTACTACTTCGCCCTGGAAATACTTGCTCCAGGTACCCATTACCGGGTAGCCGGGAACAGTCATGATGCAGACGTCGCCGGGATTGATGAAACACGCCGGCAGCAGGCTCAAAGCGGATTTGCTGCCGATGGCGTGGACGATTTCCGTATCCGGGTCGATATCGACGTTATACAGTTCTTTCATATACTTGGCGGCGGCATGGGTGAATTCGCTGATGCCGTTGTCCGTGTAAGTGCGGTTTTCCCAGTTGCGGGCTTCTTTGTTTAAAACCTCGATAACTTCCGGAAAAGCGGCTTCGTCGGGTTCGCCGACGCCCATATCGATCAATTTTACGGCGGGATTGGCGGCTTGGGCGGCGCGTTTGAGGCGCTTGATTTTTTCAAACTTGTAGATGGTGGTGTCTTTCCCGAATTTGTTTCCGCCGACGCGTTCGGCGAAGTTTTCCTGTAAGAAACTTTCTTTCATTGAATATCCCTGTTTTTTTTGCAAAATTTTCGCAATTTATGATTTCCGCTATACAGTTATAGCTGGAATTAAATACAATAAGCTTATACATGTACAGCCGAAAACGCCCTTTTGCAATTAATCCGTGGATAAGTTTATAAAAAAAATTAAACATTTAAGGCCGGGTAATATGGAAAAAATAATTGTTGACGGTAAAGAGTTTGAAGCGTGGCGGATACCGACCGAATCCGCATCGATCCTGCTGATAAAAGCGGCGCATGGCTTTCTCGGTTGCGGCTATTTCGATATAGCGACCGCGAATAAACTGAACGAACATGTCGGAATAGTTACCGGAGTAAAAACTTTTGACGATATGCTGGAAGCCAAGCTGGTCAAATGCAGTAATTGTGCTGAAACTATCGGTCTTCGCCCCGGCATGACCGGCCGCGATGCTTTGCTGAAGCTTTCTTAACACTTAACCCTTAAAACTTAACCCTGACAATGAAAATTATTGCTGATAACAAAATACCATTTTTGAGAGGTGTGCTTGAACCTTACGCAGAGGTAATTTACCTTCCCGGAGCCCAAACCGGCCCGGATGAAGTAAAAGACGCTGACGCGCTTATTACCCGGACTCGTACCGAATGCAACGAAAAGCTCCTGAAGGGTTCAAAAGTCAAATTGATTACCAGCGCCACTATCGGCTATGACCATATAGATACCGTATGGGTGGAAGCCAATGGCATTAAGTGGACTAACGCGCCGGGCTGTAATTCCTCGTCCGTGGCGCAGTATATTTGTTCTGTTCTGTTGAACCTTGCCTGTGGTCACGGAATTTCCCTGCGCGACAAGACCCTCGGCGTGGTCGGGGTCGGCAATGTCGGTTCAAAAGTCGCCAAAGTCGGCGAAGCCATGGGAATGCGGGTATTGCTCAACGACCCGCCGCGCGCCGAAAAGGAAGGGCAGGGGGACTTTGTTGATTTGGAACGGATAGTCGCTGAAGCTGATTTTATCACTATGCACGTACCGCTGGATAAAGGCGGAAAATACCCGACTTTTCACTTGGGAAATAAAGAATTGTTCAAGGCGATGAAGCCGACGGCTTTTTATATTAATTCTTCGCGCGGCGCGGTTTGCGATAATCCGGCGCTCAAGGATGCTTTGAAAAATTCGGATATTGCCGGAGCGGTGCTGGATGTCTGGGAAAACGAACCGAACCTGGATCTGGAACTTTTGGATCTGGTTGATTTCGGGACGCCGCATATTGCCGGGTATTCAGCCGACGGCAAGGCCAACGGGACGGCGATGAGCGTTAACGCGATTTCCGAATTTTTCGGTTTGGGTTTGGGAAACTGGTATCCGTCCGATGTTCCGGTACCTGAGAATACCGTTCTGGAAATTCCCGTGCAAGGAAGTTTCGAAGAAAAATTACTTGCGGCGGTTAATTCGTCTTATAACGTGAAAGAAGACTGCGGACGTCTGCGTGAATCCCCGGAAACTTTTGAAAAACAGCGCGGCGATTATCCGCTGCGCCGGGAGTTCCCGGTATTTACGGCGGAATGCGCCGGCGCGGAAGTAAACATGGCATTGACGAAGCTTGGTTTTAAGGTCGGGTAGTCGCAGGTGCGGCTCGCACCGCGACCGGTTTTTAGCCCGTTTTATGTTGCTTTGTGCCGGAGCAAGGCTGCTCCCGGCACTACTAATCATAAGGAAATTCTATGTATAACGCGATTATTTGCCGTTACCACGAAATAGCGATAAAAGGCGGCAACCGCTCGATGTTCGAGAAACGCATGGTAGAAAACATGTATTATCTCCTGCGCAAAGTCCATGATATCAGGATTTCGCGCGTGCGGGGACGAATCTGGATCGAGCGCAAGGATAAAGAACTTTTTACGGATGAACAGCTTGAAACCATCAGGGAACAGCTTCAACGCGCTTTCGGCCTGGAGTCTTTTTCCCCGGTGATAATGTGTGAGCCGACCATGGATGCCATGAAAAAAGCGGTTGATAGTTCCTGCCGTTCTTATTTCGCGAAAGCTTTCGAAGCAAAACCCGTGGTTTCCTTCAGGATACGCGCCAAGCGCAGCAACAAGAATTTCGAGCTCGATTCCAAAGGCATTGAAATCGAACTGGCGCGGGAAGTCGGCAAGGAATACGATTACGATTCGCTGACGATAAACCTGGAAGAAGCCGATGTTACTGTCTGGTGTGAACTGCGTTGTGAATTCGCTTTTATTTATTATGATGTTATCCGCGGACCCGGCGGTTTGCCGGTAGGGAGCAATTCCCCGGTATTGGCGCTGCTTTCGGGCGGAATCGATTCCCCGGCGGCCTGCTACGAAATAATGAAGCGCGGCTGCCGTTGTGATTTTATCACTTTTCACAGTTCGCCTTATACGCCGCAAGCGACGGTTGATAAAGTCCGCCGCATAGCGCATCACCTGAATCTGTTTCAACCTCCCGCGCGTTTATTCATATGTAACCTGGCGCCTTTGCAGAAACTTATCCGGGACAAATGTAATCCCCGTTTCAGGACGGTGCTTTACCGCCGGATGATGTTCCGCATTGCGCGGTCGGTCGCGGTCAAGCATAAGCGTCAGGCTCTGCTTACCGGCGAATCGGTCGGGCAGGTGGCGAGCCAGACGATAAAGAACATGGCGACGATTGATGCGGCTGTCGACATGCTAGTTTTGCGTCCATTGGTGGGTGCGGATAAAAACGACGCTATTGCGTTAGCGA
>JBAYCO010000264.1:0-6114 GCA_041668685.1 Victivallaceae bacterium
GCGTAATCTCGGCGGCTTGGAAGTCAATCCGTGGGTGTCGCCGGAGGAAGTGATCGAACGGGAAATTTACGCGGTGGAAGCGGTAGAGGAACAAAAGGACGTTTTTCCACCGATAGCCCCGGATTTTGCGGCATTTCCGGGAGAAGCGACAAGAGAAAAGCAGGCCGAACTGATCCACGGAATATTGAATTCAAAGGATCGTTTCGATCTGTTTCGAGGTGTGGCCGGGGCGGGCAAAACTTCCACGCTTCAGGAACTGTGCCAGGGCCTGCGTTCGGGCGGGCTTGAAAGCATTTACCTGATCGCCCCGACAAATTCGGCGGCGGACGTATTAAGGCAGGAAGGTTTTGAACAATCGCAAACCGTAGCAAGCTTCCTTTTGAGTCAGAAAAAGCCCCCGGCTGGCAGCTATGTAATCATTGACGAGGCCGGTTTGAATTCGCTGCGCGAAGGTGCGGAGCTGATCAAAACGGCGCGGGCAAATAATTATCGGGTTCTGTTTGTGGGGGACGCTAGACAACATACGGCGGTGGAATCAGGTGATTTCTTCCGTTTGCTGGAAGATCATTCAAAGATAGAGAGATTTTCGCTGAGCGACATCTACCGCCAGCAAAACGAGGAATACCGGCGCGGGATTTTGGAATGCGCACTCGGCAAGTTCGAAGCAGCATTCGAGCGTTTCGACCGGAACGGATTTGTCCGGGAGGGAAAAGCGAAATATCTTGAGGAAGCGGCGGAAACTTATATGGAATATACGGAAAACGGCGAGTTTATCGACCGTTCGCTGTTGGTGGCGCCGACGCATGATGAAGGCGATAAACTGACCGCCGCGGTCCGGGCCAAGCTGAAAGCGGCCGGAGCGGTCGCAATGAGCGGCCGCACTACGGAAATTTTCCGTTCGTGGAGCAAACCCAAAGCCTGGCTGAAGAACGCGGCAAATTATTCTCCCGGAACCGTGGTCGCGTTCATCAGGAATATGAAAGGCGTTGGGAACGCCGGTGAAACCGCACAAGTCGAACGCACTGAAAAAGGGATGCTTTATCTTGACAATGGGAAATGCCTGTATGCGAAAACGGCGTCAGATTTTATCGAAGCCGGAGAACTGCGTGAAATCGAACTCTGCAAGGGCGACCTGATCCAGTTTAATGTCAATCTGCGCGACCGGAAGATTTATAACGGTAATATCGCCCAAATCACGGATACTCCGGGAAAAGTCATGCTGTTATATCCGGACGGTAAACCGCGCGAGCTGATTGATATGCCGCCGGATTATTCGACATTTAAATACGGCTGGGTGACAACCTCACACAAAGCCCAGGGACGCACCGCCGAAACGGTGGTCGTGGCGGCACAGGCGCTGGACCGCAAAGCGTTTTACGTGGCGTTGAGCCGGGGACGCAGTCGCGTGGCGCTGCACTGCCCGGAAAAAGAGTTTTTGAAGCAGCAGTTGAGTTTCCGGATCGGTGAGCGTTTGAATGTGCATGATTTGGCTGGAGACGGACGGATCGCGCCGGAAAGTCTCCTGCCGCTGTCTGATGACGCCCGTTCCCGGAAAGCGAAAGCGCTACCGGATACGACCTATAAGAGCGTTGCGGAACGAGCTCGTAAACTTATGGAAAAGATCAAACGCCTGGCAGGTAATTTACTCAACGTCAAGCGCAAAATTTCCGCCCGCCGCGCCCGGAACCGTAAATATGGCTTCGGGATTGTAACGCCGGAAACCAAGTTGGAGATTGAACATCAGAATGCGTTGGAGGCTATTGAGGAACAACGTCGTCAGGAGGAACGGCTTGCCCGTTTCAGAGCGGCATCGGCTCCAAGACCGAACCCCTATCAGGATGCTTTGAAAAAAATAGAGGAAATAGAAAAACGGAGTTCAACTCCGGTTCCGGTCGAGGATACTCCGGAGGAATATATTGTATATCCGGTTCCCAATCCCCGGCCGCGAGAATCAATTATTCCGGAAAAAAGTTCTGAACCGTCCATTCCCTCCACAGGAAAACGGCATCGCGGTCTCGAATCTCTTGAGATAATGAAGGCTCAAGACAAACCGCGATTGTCGCCATATGAAGAGGCGTTGCGGACAATGGATGAATTTGAAATTCGTGTTCAGGAACGCGAAGCGGCAGAGCGTAAAACGGCGGAAGAACGTGCTGTACAGGAAAAACTGGCACAGGAAACCGCCGCACGAGAACAGGCGGAACGTGAAGCCGCTGAAGCCGCCCGTCTGGAAGCTGAACGCGAGGAACGCTCACGCAAAGCCGCTGAATTGCGGGCAGCCCAGGCAAAAAAGAAAAAGCCGAGTCGCGGCATGGATTTATAATTTAAAAGGAAAAGGCATATTATGGAAAGCAAAGCATTTTACTGTATCAAAGGGCATTTGCCGAAATTTGAGCTCAAACTGGAAACGGAAAATTTACTGCTGGCGTGGGAAACGCTCAGCAATATCCGGGCCGGGGCGGATTATTTGTCGATTAGGTTTGAGTGTGAATTCGGACACGCTCAGATTACCTCTTCGGAATCTTTAGCGGAGCTTTTTGAAGCCTTGCAGATGGAGAATCTGCGAATGCTTGACGGCCGCAAACTGAACTGCAAAATAATCTCCCCGGAATGATTGGTAAATATGCAGTATTTATTTATAAACTTAGTTTGCCGTAAAAGTTAATATTGCCTCTTCAGAAGAGTGTCACGGATATGAACCTTAATTTCAAAAGGATGGAGCACAGAACTAAAAGTAATCAAGTTTAAAGTATTTTTGCTGTTATTATAATTTTACCTAATGATGGTTGAGTTAATATAGTTTATGGTACAGGAAATCGATAGTTTCCTGTAACCTTTTCGATTATGACCGCATTAAACCGATTTGCTGCGGTGGGAAATTTATCTGTTATTCCTCAGGTCAGGCCAACAGGCCCTGGGTGATTTGATCCCGGGAGAAAGTGAGCCATTTCCCGTTTTTATCCTGAATGTCAAGGGAGGAAATGTTTTTGTCCTTCATGTGGTTACGAATAGTCCGTTCGGATGCCGGCCCCTGCATCGCGAAGTCGGATGAGAAGCTGTCTCCTTTGGAACTTCCACCCATACGGATCATAAGCCCTTGAGCTCCGCTTTTTCCCTGAAGCATTTTAAGATTGTTTTTGTTAATGAAATCCTGATTGAAATTTCCACCGATGATGGCATCGAGATCATCACCGTTGAGCGCTTGAATTTGATTTTTCTGGGCTTTCATGATCACATCTCCTTTTATTTAGGGGTTTACGACCTGATAACGCAGAAAAAACTAAAAAGTTACAGTGTGTTCAAGTTTTTTTTAGCAGATCCGCAGGATTAACAGTGGATCTGCGAGGAGCTCATAACTCGCGGCGGGTGTACATACGCTCGCCTTCGGCTAAAAATTCGCGTCGCTTATTTTAGCCGACCTCGCTTTGCTGGAACGGTACTGTTTGAAGCGCAAAAAGTTGCGCCATAATTTTGCAGTTGAAGACGAGCAGGGCTATTTGATTTATATTTTTATACGTTTTGTAAAATTCCCGCATATCTTGGAAAGCTGTAGCCTTCGGTGTTGACAAGCAGTTCAATATGTTCTTTTTCTAGCATAACTTTCCACCATTGATTTGCGGAAAAATCGGCTGCGTCATAGTCTTCCCAACATTTAAATGTGGCTGTAAAAATCGGATGTTTTCCGGTTAATTTACCGGTTTCTGCCAGGGTGATTTTTCTGTCGATTTGTTTTTTCAGATTTTTGAGGTCGCAGGGTTTTCGTGCCATCAAACAGATTCCATTGCTGTGTTGTTCTGTAGTTTTCCGGCTTACTGCGTTATTCGCGTTCATTTTTCGATTTCCTTATGTTAATGTTTAATAACTCTCACTCATTTTCCATTGATAATAATTTTATTCTACTATACTATTGAAAATTTTTAAAGTCCGACATCAAGTTAGCATTTGCTAAAAAATTTTATCATCAGCTTTATTTTTTATATAAGCATAGTAATTTCAAATAAAAGTATATGATATCTCATTACAGGCACAAACTGCTGTTCACGTAATATTTAATATAGCATATAAGGTTTGTTTGAATTTACACGTGAATAAAATTTGGCGAGAGCCTTTTTCCATTCTGAATCGGCAGGTTTAGTTTTATAACTCTTCATCAGGGCTTCCTCAGCAAGCTTATTGTCATGTGTGGCTACCTGGTAAGCCGCCTTATGCAGAGGACACGCGTCTCCAGCTTTAAATTTTTTTATGCTGGCTTTACAGAGAGCGATAAGTTTATCGTCTTTTTTACCGGAACGCAACCAGGTTTCAGGATATGCCAGTAGACTGTATCTTGGGAAATATTCAACCAAACGGTAAATAAGCTGCCGTCTTTTTTCGGGAATACTTTTATCCTTGCCTTTGTTGACATAGTAATAAGCAACGAGTTTTGTAACAGTGCCGTAAGCGTTGGGGGTGGCTTTGACAGGCAGCTTTGCCAATTCTTTTTCCAAAACGGCGACTTGTTCCGCGGATAGTGTTTTTCCGATGCTCAAGAATTTTTTCCGTCTGGCGGTATAGATTTTATTCATTGACAATCCGTAATTGTATATTCTTCGATATTCCGGCATGACTCCGGCTTTCAGGTCTTTTATATATGCTTTACAGTTATTTTTTGAGGAATATTTTGCAATGGTTTCAAGGTATTTGAGAACGCATTTATCCTGTTTTTTGAAATTCAGCATACAGGCAAGACTCATATCTATATAAAAATCAGGCAACTTCTTAGATACAATTATCTCTCCGGATTTTATCAAATATTTGCAGGCTTCTTCTGTTTTGCCATCTTTCAGAGCCAGCAAGCCTAACAAGGTGTCGGCGTTATACAAACAAGCGCCTTTAGAATATTTTTCCCCGTATGCAAGCATCTCTTCGGCATACTTTTGGGCTTCTTTATATTTCCCCAGAATATAAGCAATTTGTCCTAGATTAGCAAGTATACTTGAACGTTTATCAACAGCGGTTTGTTTATATGCTCGCTTGAATTCAGCGTAGGACTTTAAATAACATTTATTTTTCTCCTTGGATTTTGGCGTATATGAGCTATATCTGTAGAGATTACCTAAGCGTACTGACCATCCGGGATTATCTGGCTCAAGTTCCTGTCCTTTCTTTAAACATTTTTCGCATAATTCTTTATCATAAAACAATGAATGGCGAGCTGCATTTGAGAGTATTTTTAAATTTTCTGGATGTTTTTTCAGTTGCGCTTCCCAAAGTTTTTTTGCAGGTGTAATATCATTGGTATATTTATAAAGGTTGGTGTAGTGATAAGATAATATTTTATTTTCCGGGTGCTTTTCTATTAAATGGAAAATGATTTTTTCCCGTTTCTTTTTTATTTTCGCATCTTTGAACCATTTACTGGAATTGTATATCAGCCATTTAGTTACAGCATCTAGGTTGTCCGGTTCTTTATCTACCAGTTTGTCTAGTTCAAGAGCTTCTTGCGGAGTTAATTTTTGCACACTTTTAAAAAGTTTACGGAACTTTTTAAACTCCACTGTCGTTTCTGGTTTCTGTTCCTTTACTGAAGTGCATTGGATACCAACAAGAGAAACTGTTACTAAAATTAATATGTAAACAAGGCGGTTGATTTTTCTTTTGAATTCCATGTTGATCTCCCTATTTTTGCTGAAAAGCTTATTAATACCTCTAATTGAGTTATTTAAAATATATGAATTCATAGAATATTCAAGTTTGGCTGGGAGGTTCGGGTTAAAAAAACGAAATTTCTAAGATTTTCTAACTAAAATATCAAAGCTAATTCTTGGCAAAATTCGTAAATACTGCTAATATACTAATGCTGAATGACAAAAGGAAAAGTAAGATGCGGTCGGAAGTTAATGTGGAAAGTCTGCGGTATCATTTAAGGGAATTGGGGCATGTCTATACAATAGAACGGGAAAATTTGTTAAATACAATTTATTCCATGGAAGGAACGTATTCCTTGGTTGAACTTTTCCGGGAAGCACGAAAGCAGGATGCTATCCACGCGAAATCGACAATACATCGTAATATAGGCATATTCCTGAAAGCCGGTTTTATAAGAGAACGCGAAGGTTCCGGAAACCGGAGAAA
>JBAYCO010000265.1:0-6064 GCA_041668685.1 Victivallaceae bacterium
TACATTATTAACCGTTTCCTTCTATGTTAACGTTTCCCGCTCCCCTATGGGGAGTTTAAGGCAATACCACGTCCTTTGGGCGTGGTTTTTTATTTATTTTATTTTGCGTATGACCGCATAGTTCAGCATAAAGAACGGAGGCCCCGCACTGTTTGAGGAATCTTCAATATTTGCAATGACCAGCGTATTATATCGCAGAAAGTGCTCCGCCGGCAACGTGAATTCTTTCCGGCTCCAGTTTTTGTTATCAAACGGATTTTCGCCCTGATATATTTTGCGGCCGTTCAAACTGATTTTTATTTTACATTTTTTATTTGAATCGTCATCAAGTCCCGATATTATGAGCTTGTAATCCCCGGAAGGTGGAAACGGGCTGATTTCAAATTTTGCGGTCAAGCTTGATTTAGGGCTTTGGGCTCCGAATATCCATGTGCAGAAACGGCTTTGGATATCAATCTTTTTTGAAGTGTTTTTGTATTTGTAAGATTTGGGGCCTTTGCCTCCGCCAAAGTCCATGGCGGAAAGGAATATGTCTTTGCCGGGATCAAAAGCGGCTTCCCTGGCCGCGTATTCGCGGCTTTTCTGGGCAAAATTCGCAAATCTGCTCATATTGCCGCTTTGCATGGCTTTTTTTACATTTTTTACAAATGATGTGGCTCCCCAGCTTGACGGCTCATACCATATTCCATTTTTTGCTCCCGGTACTGAGCTTTTAAACTTTTTCAATGCAACGCTCAATTCTTTGCCTTTTCCCAGGATTGATTTTGCATTTAACATTGCGTGAGGACTAACCGGCGTTGAATAGTATTTGTCGAAAAACGACAAGAGTTTGTTCAGTTTAACGAGTTTAGGCCAGGACTCCGCACCGAGAAGCGTTTCCATTGCAAGCCTGATGGTCTTTTCAGGATTAAATTGCGACGTGTTCCAGACCCATTGGGAAATCGAGGCTAAAACTCCGCTTTGGCTCATGTTTCCACCGTTCAGGAAGTATGCCTTGATATCGCTGAGATAACCGTTGTAATACCATTTATCCAGATTGTAAACCGGGTCTGAACCATAATGGTAAAGATAAATGTGAGGGATGCCTGTTCCGTTCTGGAAAATGAACGGTTTACGCCGGGTCAGTCTGGAAAACCACTCCACGTGTTCTTTTTTGGTTTTACAGCCTTTCACCCGGGGGCCGGTCCAATACAGGTCGATAGCCTCAGGAAAAGATTTTCCCATCGTGCGCAGATACTCATCCCGGTTTTCCGAGTAGGAATGGAAGCTTTCCGGGCCCCAATAAAACACCGGGCACACCAGTACTTTTATGTCGGGATTGAGTTTCTTAAGTTTATTGTAATACCTTAGTATCCATGAAGTGTCGGCTTTCCCGGCCGTTCCATATTTTTTCACATCGTCAGGATGCAGCGGGAAACGGATATCGTCAAGCTGAATATCCAGATTGCCTCCGGCTTCCGCTATATGTTTTCCCATCTTTTCGTAGTACAAGTCCAGATCTTTGTCATTGGACATGTTAAGCTGAATGGCTGCGTCTTTTTTCTCGTTTGCGATCACGGAAGTCACGCTGCCGCCCACGTACCATTCGATGCCGATGGAGCCGAGATATTTTTTCAACTCATTCAAGCTCTCTATATACACCTTTTCGTTAAATACATAACGTTTGTAACTTTTGTCGATCAGCCCTTTCGAGGATCCTTTGATGAGCCAGCGCAGATCTACGGTATTCAGTTTAAAGGTAAACATGAAATAAGCCAGGTGCTTAGCCCCGAATTTGCGGCAATCGCCCAGCATTCCGCGAATAGGAGTATCGGGCCAATCGCTTATCTCCACCGTTCTCAACAGCGTTTTCCCTTTGTCGATGAAGATCATCTGGTTCAGGGAACTGAACGCCCACAACAGCCCCCTGAAGTCGCTGCCCTGGATATAAACATTTTCTCCCTCGGTCTTTATCGCATAACCTTCAGCTTTTGGCGGCGCGCTGATCTTCCCGGTATTGATGTGGATAACGCACGAATAACTCTGCCCCGGCGAAGTCGTAAATTCATATTTCCCGCTATAACGACTTATCCTTTCCAGCAAATACATCAGCCTCGGATCATTTTTTTTGACGTCTTTAAGGACAATGCCTGTATTCTTGAGGGACAAATATTTATCGAAATATTCTACTTTATGGGGAACCGGAATTATCGCGCCGGTATAATAAGGCATCATACGGGGATCATCCGAGTTGCCTGCCGCTTTAATGTCTGATGCCGATAAGATTCCGGAGTACGTCAGCAAACCAGTTGCCAGCAATGGAATAATTGTCTTTTTCGTGTTCAGCCTTTAAATTTATTATTTGATTGGATCAGTTTCAAAAGTTCGCCTTTTTTTAAGCGCTCATTATTTATGGTTTCAGTTACAAAATCAATCTCTTTCAAAATAACAGAAAACCTGATTGAGTCTGTCGGAGGTGCCACTTGCAAAAGCGCCGCGGGGGGTATGCTTGACAAACGCCGCATGCCCGTCTTCATACGCTATATTCATACCAAAAGGTGTTATGTGGGAATATATGTCATACGGACTGGGGAAACCGTTATTGGTGTAAGACGGAAATTCTATTACCAATGCCTGCAATGGGTGTTCACCGACACGGTATGGCGTGGGATGGGTGGAGTTTATATTGGCTGTATAAAAATCCCCGACATTGAATAACTTAAGTGCATAGCTTGACTTCAGAGCAACATCTATTTTTTCCCGCCACAGTTTTACGTCATAATCCCGGGCCGTGCGGCTTGGACACTTGGTGGAGCCGAGCCCGAAATATTTATTCAAAACCATCCAGCCCTGTGGAGCATAACAAATCTGATCATTATAACAGAGCCGGACCGGCGTGCTTCCCGAACAACGTGTTGAAAGCGTTTGGGAAGTCCCCGTCGCTTTTGATGAAAAGTCATAGTTCACAATCGGAAAATATGGGCCAAAGCCATTATAATCAACACTGTATTGAATCATTCCCTGGCCAAGCTGCCTTACATTGCCAAGGCATAGTATGACTTTTGCTCTTTCTTTTGCCCGTCCGAGAGCAGGCAGAAGCAGTGAAGCTAATATCGCTATGACAGCTATCACGACCAGTAATTCTACCAGTGTGAATTTTTTACTTGTGTTTTTCATTTTTCCCTCCGGTTTTTGTTTCATAAAAGAAAATTTATTAAACATCAAGCAAGAGCATCTGCTCAATTATCATTAAATATTAATTCAGCTTTAATAAAATCCTTTATAAGATTGTCTTTGTGTTTTCCCTGTATAATTTCAAATAGTCTTTTCATGACACATTTGCCGATTTCGAAATAAGGATTATTAATCATTATGAACGGGGAAAAAGGTATATTTTTCATATATACTTCATTGGGGGAAACAACTTTAACGTCCGTGATACTATTTTTCAATAAATAGCTGATCAAAAAACGTAAACAGATATCTGTAGACCAGACACAATCAACTTTGTCGAGATAATTTTCCCAGTCATTGTTCTCCCTGGAAAAATCCAGCGCCAGAGAATTATCATATTCAATATTATTATCTTCATAAGCCTTTAGAAAACCCTTGAAGGCTTCAGGATACAAGTTTTTACCAAGAAAAAGCGTCTTTAAAATCTTCCTTTCGATCAGAGCGCAAGTAGTCCGGTATCCTGTATCCCGCCAGTCTGTAGAAACAAAATGGAAATCTCCAGGCGTCATTGGTTCGGCAACAATAATCGGGATATCTTGAGCCTTGAGGTTTTCAACAACGAGCATGTTTTGGGTATTGGGCCTTATCCAGACATAGCCATCAACATTGTTACGCGCCAGAATGCGGGTCTTGGATAAGATATCATCGTCTTCAAGATGAACCAGGGTAATTCGCGCACCTGAACGTGGCCCTTCAAAAAAGATTCCAGACAAAATCGACCCGGAGAACAAATCAAAGTGAATCTGTTGCCCTTTCCCTACAATAATGCCAATAACCAGGTTATTCGTTCCGGGCATCTCCAAAATCTCAGGATTCGTAAAAGTTCCTATTCCCCTTTTTACGACCAGAATGCCCATGTCGATCAGTGGCTTTAAAGCGTTTCTCACTGTAACCCGGCTCATTCCAAACTCTTTGCACATTTGGAGCTCCGGCATTATCCTGACGGATTTATCGTGGTGTTGATGAGCAAAGCCAAGGATATGCTTCCTTAATCTCATGTAAGCAGGTTCTGCCATATATAAAAATCCTGTTCTTTTTGTTGTCTTAATACATCATAATACATCATTGGGATTTTGTCAATACTAAAACCAAAAAAAAGACAAAATAATGTGCTGTTTGGGATACAGGATTACAAAACGGTTTTTCACAAAAATCTCTATCAGTACAGTGCCGTGAAATCTGTCCGTCAGTTGGCTGCTGGGGCCGGATGTCGTTTAACCGGGACTCTCGGCTTGGTGTTAAGAAGATACAAATCCAGCATCATTTTGACTTTGGCCATGTATTCGCGCAGGCGGTCGCGCAGGGAGAAAAAACGGGCTTTGTCGTGGTCGGCCGCAAAGCCGATGACGTCCAGATCCAGATGCCTCGCCACATATATGGCGCGGGCAATGTGGAAATACTGTGAAACTACTGTGAATTTTTTTACCCCGAACACATCGCAGGCGCGGTACATTGAATCAAGCGTCCGGTAACCGCAGTTGTCCTTGATTATCCTGTCCGCCGGCACCCGGCGCGCCAGGAGCGCTTTGGTCATGTCTTCGGGGCCGTTGTAAGTCGTGTGCTGGTGAACCGCGCCGCTGACTATTATATATTTGATCTTGCCTTTGTGATACAAAAGGGCGGCGGCGTTCATCCGGTCGGTGAAATAGATATTTTCGCGGCCGTTGAGGGTTTTGGATGTTCCCAGCAGGACGCAGTACTCATTATAAGGAATTTTATCCGGATTTTTATATATATAATCTTCGGAACCGTAATAAGTCGTGACGTTGCAGAAAATTACAAACGCGGCAATGCAGGTGCCGATAATTGACAAATCACGAGTGACCCGCAAAAGAAAGCTTTTCATCTTTTTTTTCTTTTTCGCCAATGCGGTCTGGGGCAAAGATTTGTCTGTTTTATTTTCTTTTACTTCCGACAATTTGTTTATTCCTTGTGTTATATTAAACTGTAATTCCATTATTAAATATAATGTGCTTTTCGGCTTTTTCTATCAAGTTCAGGCAAAAATATTTGGTCTTTGTCGTTGTCGGTGTATAATATCTAGTTGAAAATTGAAAAATGAAAATGAAAAATTGAAATCCAAGGTGCAGAACATGAAGAAAATCCTGATTGCCGTGATTTCCGCTTTTATTTTATCTTTTCCGGGGTGGGCGTCCGAAAGCTTGCTGGACAAAGCCGATAAAGAACTGGAAAACCAAAACTGGAAAGACGCTTTTTATCTCTACAAAAAAATACTTCTGGAAGATAAAGCTTCGACGCTTGTATACCAAAACGCGGTTAAATGCCTGACTAAAGCCCGGCTCCAGAATGAATTCGACGGATTTTTCTCGGCAGTTGCCCGGAAATACGCCAAAGACCCGGAAATGGCGACGGTTCTGGCCGGTTCCAAAATGCGGGTTGCTGATTACGGCTATATAATTGCCGGGGAATTTGTCCGCGGCCCGCACCGGGGCGGCGGCGAGCAGGTTTCATGTCTTGAACGCGACCGAGTGGAAGCTCTGCGTTTGCTGTTTCCGTTTGCTGATGAAGCAACGCGAAAGGGAGCGGAAGTAAAAAAACGCTTTTATGAAACCCTGAGCGGTATTTTGATTTGGGGCAGGGAGGGCGACGAGGCCTGGAAACTGCAATATTTGACCGATTTAAATAAGCTGCCGGACTATGAAAAAAAGGAATTCAGCTATCTGCGAAACCGCCCCCAGGGCGCGCCGGTCGGGCCTGACGGCAAACCGGTGTTTTACCGTGTGCCGGATGAGTTTAAAGCCGCTTTCAATGACGGGGAGCGGTGGCGGCGGGTGATGGCCGTGTTAACGGATGACGAAAGTATTCCTGAGTCTTTCAGGCTGAACGCGAA
>JBAYCO010000266.1:0-6060 GCA_041668685.1 Victivallaceae bacterium
AATCGTAAAGCAGGATGCCTTCTTTTTTGATATCGGAGAAAAAGTAATGCCCTTCCCGGAGCCGGGTATTGACATATTTTATATCATGACCGATGATATCCGCCGGGGTACGTTGACTGCTGGAAGCTCTATACTCCTTTCCCGCCTCCAGCCAGAGAGCGTCGTTGCAGGCGGTTTTCCTGCCTTCGGTGATCACCAGGATATCGAAATCGCTCTGGTAAGTGTAAGTAATATGGCCCTCGGTGTATTCGTCATCGACCCAGTCGCCGCGCGCATGGCTCCCGAACAGGATAATGAACAGCGCCCCCGGAGCTTTTTCCAGAATAACCGACCTGAGTCGTTTAAGCTCCTGTTTTTTATACGGCGGAAGATGTGCCAGCGATTTTTTCATAAAAAATGAGAACTCCGTTCAATGCAATACTGCAACCGAGTAGGCCAGCTTTCGATGAAAGCGGCAATGAATAGCATTATATGACCTGTCAACGTTGCATGTCGCCGGTCTCATCGAGACGCGGCGCTACTTGGAACCGCAAATATAAGATTAAAGTTTAAGAATTAAATCTAAAATAATATATAATATAACTTATGCTTTGATGTATTATTTTTCAATAGAAGTAACGGAAAAAGTAAAAAATGTTTCAACAACCTGGCGGTGCCAGCCTCATAACCCGGCTTTTCTAAAGTCGTTTAGTGCGAGGCAAAATCTTGTCCGGCCTGAAATTACCGGATTAGTGGTCGTAAAAGATTATTCCGGCATAACTTACGCACTGGGTATAATTTGAGGTCAGATCTCCGGATGTGGTGTAATGAACCAGTTCTGCGCCGTTATTGTCTTTGTTGTTGACCAGGTCGAGGACGGCCATAAGGATTTTGATTGCTCCGCAGCCGCAGATAGTCGCTCTGGTTTTATTCAGGTATTCGCAGAATCCGTGCAGGTCTTTATTTATGATCAACTGGATCGCTCCCATATCAAGTTCCCGCAGGTTTTCCTTGATGTTCTTGCGAAAGGGGAGGTAATTGAAAGAATAACCGTAATGCGTGAAATCAGAACTGATTACCCATAAAGTATCTTCCTGCCACCAGTCCTTCAGGGTAACAGCGATATGTTTGGCGGTTTCTTCTTCGACGAAACCATTGATTATCGGAATCAACTTGAAATCCTTGAAAAAATGCTGGAGCAGGGGGAGTTGTACTTCAAGGGAATGTTCTTTTTCGTGGGCGTCCGACATGTACGCAACATATTCGTTCCCGGTGCCGATGATGTTCGCGACGCTCTCGGTGTCAACGGGTACGTCGCCGAGTGGAGTCTGGTAGATGTCATATTCGGAGAGGGCAATCCCGCTGAAAGGAACCCGGTGCGAAGGCGCAATGATCAGTACCCGGGAATAATTCCTTTCGATAGTTTTAAGCAGTGTCTTCACTGTGGTTTGGGCGGAGAAACAGTACCCGGCATGGGGCAGGATTACCGCCCTGACATGCTCGCCGGTTCGCTCGGTATTTAACTCTTTCTGGACGATTCCGCTGATATATTTACGAAGTTTGTCTTCATTGTGTTCATAAAATTTACCGTCAAAGTACGGTCTTCTGGTTCCAAGTGACATTTTCAGTGTCTCCTTAATTTATGAATAATACCCCAGTCTATAAAGAGTAGCTGAAAAATCATATAATTTCAAGTGTTTTCCCGCAAGTGAGCAAAAATAAGCAATAAAAAAGGCGGGGAAATATTTTTATTTCAGGACAGTTTATTCCAGAAAGCAAGCAATTTTTCCGTTTCGCCCACTCCAGTCAAGATTGGCGCAAGTATGCCCCGGTCGGCAAATCCATGCAGCCGGGTCAGGTATTCCTCTATTGACTCATCCGGATATTTGGGCCACCAGTTATAATTTATTTTTCCGGCCTTTTCGAATTTTTCCATATTTTTTTCAAAATTTATTTCACTTTCATGACCCGGAATAAGCCCGAAGTTGAGTACTTTGACTTCCGGACAGCGCAATATGGAATCTGTAAGGCCTTCATGATAGCCGCAGTAATGCACCCAGGCGCCGCCGAATTCGCGGGCAAGCCTGCTGGAATAGGCGGTGACGAATTCCTCAATATGGTCGAGATTAAGCATGACTGCGGTATCTTCACAGATGCGGATACCGAAATTTTCCGAATACATGGAGGCGTGATGGAGTGATTCCGATGGTTCATTAATTACTTCTTTCATCCAGTTGGTGCATTTTACGCTGAGCTCAAAACAGATATCCATAAGGTGATGCACAAAAGCCGGATCGTCATAAAGCTGAATAAACAGCTCGTCGCCGAGTATCAGGTGGGCGAGGTCGAACGGTCCCTGGGTATCCATGACATAAACCGGAATTGAATCTCCCATTATCTCTTTATAATAATGCATTATTTCAAGGCCGCGGGCGAAGCTGCCGCGCGGTTTAATGTCAGAGGCGGAAAGTTTGCTGATCTGTTCCTTGTTCAAGTGTTCTCTCAGCCACGGCATTTTATCAGGGAAAGATTCCTGTTCAAGCCCCAGGCATGCGAGCAACACCCCTGTTCCGAGATTAGCGCGGATTGAAGGGATCGCGTCGCTGTGCCCGTTGGCGACGGCACAGGCGGCTTTTACTTCCCAGCAAAGCATTTTCGCTTTGTCATTGAAGATTTCGGCAAAATTATAATCAGGGATATTTTCCTGCTTTTTCGCCAGTTTCCCGCCAATGAAGATCAGGGGCGGGACCACTTTTTCGCCGCACCAGAAACGGCGTTGACGCTCGCGGCTTTTCTGAATATGTCCATAGTTGAAATCCAGCAGTTCAGGCAGTTGTTTTACGTCGAATTCAGTACTCATAATAATATCCTTAGTAATAATTAATCATATTTATTTATAAATATATCGGTTAAACAAGCATAAATAAATTGACAAATTAATCATTTCTTTGTATTATATGATCATGAAATATTTTAATGATATAGAATTTATCGCTTGGGCGCACCGTCCCGAATGTTGCGCCTGGGTGGATAAAAAATTCGATTATTATGTAGTGGATTATGCCGAAAGCGGACGTTTGCTCATGCAGATAAATGACAATCCGGTGCAGCGTCTTGCCGGGCCGGTTGTGTTTCTGACTTTCCCCGGTCCGCATTTCAGGTTCGGACGGCGCGCCGGGTACTGGAACCACCGTTTCATATCTTTTAAAGGGAAGCTTGCCGATCACTTTGCCGGTACAGGGTTATATCCCATGGAAAGGCCGGTTATCCCGATAAACGCTCCCCGGAAATTAGAACGTGTTTTTGATGAGCTGCTTAATTATATGGAAAATCCGGTACACGGTATTTCCCGTGCCGCCTACTTGCTGGAAGGACTTCTGCTCGAACTGCATGAACAGCCCTCCGAAAAAATCGGCGGCTACCCGGACATCCGGATATTGCCGGTTATTGAAAAAATTACGGCTAAACCGGAAAAGAACTGGGATTTGCAGCATCTTGCTTCCAGAAGTGCCTTATCCTACCCGCATTTTCGCCGTCTTTTTACCGCGGCTGCCGGTTTGCCGCCGGGCAGTTTCATTATCGCCGGGCGAATGGAAAAAGCCGCTAAGCTGCTCCAGCGGTCCTCGCCGCCGACCTTGCAGGAAACCGCCTCGCTCTGCGGTTATGACGACATATATTATTTCACTAAATTATTTACCCGGTTCCATAAGATTTCTCCCGGCCGTTACCGGGACAATTTCCAGTTGAAATGAGCAAATTAAAGGAAAGACGCATTGTGCCGGAACTGACGGGGAGTCATGCCGGTTTTCTTCCTGAAAATCCTGCTGAAATAGTACTGGTCCTGAAACCCTGTCTTTTCCGCGATTTCATAAATATACGCATCTCCCAGCAGCATTTCCTCGGCTTTTTTAAGCCTGTAATTCAAAATATACTGATTGGGGGAAAGTCCGGAAACATTTTTGAATACCCTGAAAAAACGGGATTCGGAAAGGGAAGTCAGGCGCGCCAGACGTTTGACCGGAATATCAGAATTATAGTTTTCATGTATGAAATCGAAAACCGGCCTCAGAGTCTCATGCAGTTCGAGCCTTAAAGCGGCGTCGGGACGAAGCTGTGAACGGCGGATAATCTCAAGTAATAAACGCAAACCGGTTTCCGCGGTTCGCGCGGCGTTCGCCAGGAAATTATCCTCTGCCCGCGCTGCGAACAATTCCCGGTTAAGCGTCCCTACCGTGTCGGCCGTTTCCCGGTCCAGCAGGAAAGGCGGCTCAAGGAGTAGCAAAGGATCCATGCCCCCCAGAATCGCCAGCCGGAATGAAATCCCGCGCCGCCTGGTAGTCGCATTGGAAATTCCGGAACGGTAGGGAAAATTCGACCGGATCAGAATCCCGCAGCCGTCCTCAACTGTCTGCGGCGGCTCTCCTCGTTTTTCAAACCATACCCGCCCGCCGGTATACTGATTTATCGCCGGTATCGTCCGCCGGAAAAAAGTCCGGGTCTCATGGCAGGGGCGGAGTATGACATTGGACGGAGCCAGATACTCCACTCGCAGGCTGCGCATTATGATATCCTGAATATTATTCTTGCTTCTATCCATTAAAATACATTATTACAGCAGTTTTGTCCATTTATATTTTTGCTTATTAAGATATAATTTGAATAGTAAAAAAGCAAGTTATCTATAAACGGAGCAAGTAAAAATGCAAATAGAATCCATTTCCCTGTATTATGTCGGAATGCCTTTGGTTTATCCGTTTCGGACCGCTTTCGGCAATGATGACGCGATTGAAAGCATCCTGGTGAAGATATGTGCGGACGGCCTTGTAGGTTGGGGCGAAGCCGCGCCCTGGCGCAATCCCGCGTATTCGCCGGAATCAGCCGCGGGCTGTTTCCTGACGGCAAAGAAGTTTTTAGCGCCTTTGCTGTTGGGTAAAAATATCAGTTCAGGTGAAGAGCTCCAGGAAATATTCGCCTGTGTGAAAGGCAATAGTTTCGCTAAAGCCGGGTTTGACCTGGCATACTGGGATCTGTACGCGAAAAGCCTGAACAAACCTTTATGGCAGGTGATCGGAGGAAAAACTCCGGAGATTGCGGCCGGAGCGGATTTCGGCATTATGGAATCGTTCGATCTGCTGCTTGACACGATAGAACAGGCGGTTGCGGCAAAATACAAAAGGGTTAAACTGAAATACCGTCCGGGCTGGGAGCTTGATATGCTGACTGCGGTGCGGCGGCGTTTTCCCGACCTCCCGATACACGTTGATTGTAACAGCGCATATACCCTCGATGATCTCGATATGCTGTTGGAACTGGATAATTTCAATCTGGAAATGATAGAGCAGCCGTTAATGTACGACGACCTGATCGATCATGCCGTCCTGCAAAAACGGCTGAAAACCCCGGTCTGTCTCGATGAAAGCATCACTTCGCCCAGCAAGGCCCGCAAAGCCGCGCAAATCGGCGCCTGCTCCTATATGAACATCAAACCCGGCAGGGTTGGCGGTATTACCAACGCCCTGAAAATTCACGATATTGCGGAACGGAATAATATTCCCTGCTGGGTGGGCGGCATGCTGGAATCGGCGGTCGGCGCTCATTTCTGCATGGCGCTCGCGACCCTGCCCAATATAAAATATCCTTCCGACATTTTTCCGACCGAAAGGTTTTTTAAACGGGATCTCGGCCTGCCGGAACCGGCGCATTCGTCACCGTCACATTTTACGGCTCCGTCCGTTCCCGGCGTCGGGGCGGAACCGGACCCGGAAATGCTTGACCGGTTGAAGATCGCGGAAGAACATTTTTCCGCATACGGCCTTAAGTAGCGCCGTGTCTCGATGAGACCGGCGGCATGAAACGTTAAAAGGCCGTATAATGTCGCTTATTGCCGCTTTCATCGAAAGCCGGCCTGCTTGGCGGCAATATAAATATGGGTCTTCACTAGAATTTGTGAGCAAAGAGCTTAAGACGTCGTGTTTCATCTTTGACTTAATGTTTTTTATTCCCCGCTGTTTGTAGTTCCGCCTTCAGGCGGCGCCTTCCAAGTGCCTTCAGGTACGTGTCCGGTCGCTAAAGCTTCCCTAA
>JBAYCO010000267.1:0-6055 GCA_041668685.1 Victivallaceae bacterium
AAATCCCGTCGCAATACGGATTTTTGAGGATTTTTTCTATTTCAAGGGACAATCTTGAAGAAGACGCGTGTTCGATCAGGCCGCCTCGGCAGCGGACGGCGGCCTCGGTTTTGGAGTCAAAGGCAAATCCGTACTGGCCGATGAGTTTCAGGGCGCGCAGTATCCTTACCGGGTCTTCCTCGAAACGCAATTCCGGTTCGCCGATCACGCGGACGATTCCGGCGCGCATATCATCGATTCCGCATCCGGTGTAATCAATCAGGTCGTCGCGCACCGGGTCGTAAAACAGCGCGTTCACCGTGAAATCCCGCCGCCAGGCGTCCTCTTCGGGCGTACCGAACTCGTTATCCCGGAAGATCATATTTTCAGGCACCGGTTTACGCCGTGCTTTATTTTTTATCTGCCCGGTGGAATCCGGACTGCGGCGGAAAGTGCTGACTTCGATAATTTCCTCGCCGCAGCTGACATGTACCAGCCGGAAGCGTTTTCCGATGATCCTGGCCCGCCGCCGCCCGAAAACGGCGCGGACTTCCTCCGGGGTGGCGGAGGTGGAAATGTCATAGTCCTTGGGGTCGCGTCCGAGCATGAGGTCACGGATAGCGCCGCCTACGATGTAGGTGGTAAAACCGCTGTCCTGCAATTTTTTTACGAGCTCATGTATATACGGTGAAGCTGCCAGATGATCACGCATAATTAAAATTTCCGTTGAACTATCGTATCAACGCAATCGAGTTCTACATCACGGTACGGATAATCCGCATTGAAGTTCAAGCCGCGGCTTTCCTTGCGGCTCAGTGCGGAGTCGATGATTATTTCCGCGGTGGAAGCGATATTGCGCAGTTCGAGTAAATCCTGGGTAACTAAAAAATCCCAGTAGTATTTTTCTATTTCTTTGCGAATGAGTTTTATTCTTGCTTTGGCGCGCTCCAGGCGCTTGTTGGTCCGGAAAATCCCGACATAGTCCCACATGAAACGGCGAATCTCGTCCCAGTTGTGGGAGATAACGACCAACTCGTCGGAATCGGTCGCGTTGCCGCAGGTCCAGCCGGGTACGCTCGCGTCTTTGGCAAGTTTTTTAAAGAAGTCGTGCTTTTCCTTGATATCCGCCGCCGAAAGTTTGGCGACGACCATGGCTTCAAGCAGGCTGTTGCTGGCGAGACGGTTAGCGCCGTGCAGTCCGGTGCATGCCGCTTCGCCGACGGCGTAAAGACCGGGAATTTCCGTGGCGCCGTGGACGTCGGTCAGTATTCCGCCGCAGGAATAGTGCGCGGCTGGGACTACCGGTATCGGGTCTTTCGCCATGTTGACCCCGGCTTCAAGGCATTTGCCGAATATATTCGGGAAACGGCGTTTCAGGAATTTTTCGTCGTGATGGGTGATATCCAGGTAAACGCATTCCTGTCCCAGGCGTTTCATTTCGCTGTCGATTGCCCTGGCGACGACGTCGCGCGGGGCGAGGCTTTTCATCGGATGGTATTTTTCCATGAACGGCACGAGTTCCCCGTGGCGGTTGCGGCATTTCAGCACCGCGCCTTCGCCGCGCACGGCTTCGCTGATGAGGAAAGCGCGGAGAGTCGGGTGGTACAGGATAGTCGGGTGGAACTGGATGAATTCCATATTCGCTATTTTAGCCCCGGCGCGGTAGCCCATGGCTACTCCGGCGCCGCAGGCGACGTCTGAATTGCTGGTGTAGAGATAAACTTTGCCGTTGCCGCCGGTCGCTATCGTGGTGGTCAGGCCGTGGAAAGTCTTGACGACGCCGGCTTTGCTGTCCAATACGTAAACGCCGGTGCAGTGCGGGCTTTTCAAGCCGTCCTGACGTTTCATGATCAAATCGATTGAAATATGCTTTTCAAAAATTTTGATTTTTTTGTTGGCCCGGCAGGATCTCACCAGTATGCGTTCGATTTCTTCGCCGGTTATGTCCCCGGCATGCAGTATCCGCCGCCGGGAATGCCCGCCTTCGCGGCCGAGGTCGTATTCGTCTTTGTTGGTTTGCTCGCCGAGTTCGCCGCGGGTGGTGAAATGAGCGCCGCGGGAAATGAATTCATGAATGACTTCCGGGCCGGTTTCGATGATTTTCCTGACAATTTCCTCTTTGCATAATCCGGCTCCCGCATAAAGGGTGTCCTGAATATGGGAATCGAAAGTGTCTTTCTCATCCAGAACGCAGGCGATTCCGCCCTGGGCGCGTTTGGTGTTGCATTCGTCGATAACGCTTTTGGTGACTACGGCGACGCTGCTTCCGGCTTCCGCCAGATGAAGGGCGGTTGACAGTCCGGCAACGCCGCTGCCGATAACGATGTGATCAAAATCAAGACGGTCACTGACTTTCATAAGTCAATTGCACTCCCGGAATTTCGGTTTTAAATCAAAAGAATAATATAACTTTAATTGAATAAATTCCAAATCAAACTAAACTAATTTCAATATGAAATTTAAAGACAGCTTTTAAAAATTGCATTTTAATGTAGCTCAAGCGTCCCGCTTGAGTAATTACACAACCGGGATGGTTATGCTACATTGAGTTATAAAAAAAGGAATAAAAATGCAGGCGGCGGACAAATATGAAAAAACGCGTTCAGGCAATGAAGCGTGGCGGCTTCGCCGGACAACCGGGGGCGCTAAAGTAATAATTTTATTCTTGTCAGGCATGTTGATGACCGCCTCTGTTCCGCCGCTTGACTGGAGCGCGGCGGCATGGGTGGCCCTGATGCCGCTGTTCTGGATATGTTTCGGTCAAAATTGGCGGAGAGCCGCGTTGAGCGGGTTTTTCTGGGGGTTGGGCTGGGCTTTTACCGGGTTTTACTGGCTGCGGGAAATCGACCCGGTTATTCCTTATCTCATGGCTCCGGTAATGGCGTTGTTCGTAAGCGCCTGGTCATGCCTGGTTCCGGGAATAACCCGCGGCCTGCTGATTCCTAATAACGTACAACTCCAGGGGTACTCCGCGGTTAAGAAATTTATTCCTGAGTCCGTACTAAAAACTTTTTTTTATGCTGTGGTGCTTGCCGCCTGGTGGTGTATTGTCGAATGGTTCCGTTCCAGGCTTCTGCCCTGGAATTATGTTTCGGCCAGCCAATGGCGAAACCTGTCCCTGATCCAGATTTGTTCCGTAACCGGGACTTACGGGGTCAGTTTCCTGATTGTCCTGACCAATATTACTTTGGCGCTTGCTTTCAGGAACAGCCTCATGGAAATGAAAAAACGGACGAGGTTTCCGCAGGCTTATCCTTTTTTCCTTACCCTGTTGCTGGTTTTAGCTGTTGCCATAAGCGGCGTTTATCGCTGCCGGGAGGGAAAGCCGTTGTCAAGTCAGGTCAGTTTTAATGCCGGACTGATTCAGGGGGATATTTCCCAGCGGCGGCAGGCGACGATAGAGCAGGCCGTCGAGGCGCTTGAAGTTTACCTGAAAATGTCGCATGACGCGGCCCGGCTGAAACCGGCTCCGGATATCATTATCTGGCCTGAAACCGCGACGCCTTTCGCCTATAAAGACGGGAGTTGGCTCGGACGCAGTTACCGGAACGGCCTGGGTGATTTCATCCGGTCGGCGAAAGTGCCGGTATTGCTTGGCACCGTGGATTATGAAACCCTGCCGCCGCATTCAAAACGTATTCCCGGCATGACCAACAGCGCTTTCCTGTTCGCTTCCGACGGTTCGCACCGGGCAACGTACAGCAAGATCCAGCGAGTTCCTTTCGGCGAATATGTGCCTTTCCGCAAATATCTGCCGGAATGGGTGATCAACCGCATCGACATGCACCGCGACCTGGTTTCCGGAGCCGGCTTCAGTCCTCTGCGGATACTGCCTGGTATTCGAGCCGGGATAAGCATCTGTTATGAGGACGTGTTTGAGTATATTTCCCGTCGTGAAGCCCTTGAAAACGCAAACCTGCTGCTGGTCATAACCAATGACGCCTGGTACCCGACCAGTTCGGAGCCGGAACAGCATCTGGCCAACAGTGTTTTCCGGGCTGTCGAGACTGGGCTGCCGATGCTGCGCTGCGGCAACAACAGCGCCAGCTGCCTGATCGAGCCGGACGGTTATATTTCCGACTGCCTGTTCAAAAAGGGGACCGTTGCCGCGCCGGAAATCCGCGGCCGCCGCGCCGGGATTATAAATGTCAAGGCGCCGTTCAAACCGAAGCTGACTTTTTATGTCAGGTACGGCAACGTTTTTCTGGGTTTCTGCTGGTTTGTGGTTTTAGCCGGGCTGACGGTATCCGTCCTGAACTGGCGGCGGCGCAAGCAGTACCTGTTGGGAAAGTGGGGGAACACGAATGAACACGAACAAACACGGACGGATATGGACGGGGAGGGGAAATGAAGGAGAGATTGATAGGGCCTCAGGGCGGTTTTACCGAGAGAATGCATCGCGTCAGGAGCAATAGTCGAAAATGTTAAAAAATATTTACATAAAAGGCGCGTCTCAGCACAATCTGAAGAATATTGACGTTGAGATCCCGCGTAACAAACTGACCATCATAACCGGTTTGAGCGGTTCGGGCAAATCTTCGCTGGCGTTCGATACGCTTTACGCGGAAGGCCAGCGCCGTTACGTCGAAAGCCTTTCGGCCTACGCCCGCCAGTTCCTCGACCGTATGCAGAAACCCAAAGTCGAACATATCGAAGGCCTTTCCCCGGCTATCGCCATTGAACAGCGTTCCGCCGGTTCCAGCCCGCGCTCGACGGTGGCGACGGTTACTGAAATATACGATTACCTGCGCTTGCTGTATGCCCATGCCGGTATTGCCCATTGCCCGCAGTGCGGTAAAGAACTGCGTTCGCAGTCGGTGCAGTCAATTGTCGAAAAGATACTCGCTTATCCTGAAAATAAAAAACTGATGCTGCTTGCCCCGTTTGTAAGCGGGCGCAAAGGCGAACACCGCGAAATTCTCGAAAAGATCAGCGCTGAGGGCTTTGTCAGGGCCAGGATAGACGGTAAATTTGCCGTTTTGGGAGAAGACACCGTAGAACTGGAGAAAAATAAACGCCATACCATTGAGGCGGTTGTTGACCGCCTGGTTTCCGGTAAAATTGATTCGGCCCGGCTCAGTGATTCGGTCGAACTGGCCTTGAAACACGGCGGCGGGGTTTTGACCGTACTGCTCGAAAACGGCGACGGTAAATGGCTCGAAGAGCAGATCAGCGAAGACCTCGCCTGCCTCGACTGCAATATTTCTTTCGGTAAACTTCTGCCCCGGAATTTTTCTTTCAACAACCCTTACGGGGCATGCAAAAGATGTTCCGGGCTGGGCGCTTTGATGACAATGGATCCCGAACTGGTCGTGCCGGATGACAGTTTATCCATCCGCAAGGGCGCAATCCCCGGCTGGCGGCGCGGCCCCCGGCGTTTGATAATATATTACAATATGCTTTTGCGTAAACTCTCTGAACATCTCAACTGTCCCGATATGCTGACTCGCCCGTTTAAAGAACTCGAACCGGAAATCCGGAACGCTATCCTGTTCGGAACGAAAGAAAATATCGAGTTTACTTATACCATTCGCGGGCGGAAGCATTTGTGGAGCAAGCCGTTCGAGGGAGTTTTGCTGAACATGCAGCGCCGCCTGGAGGAAACGGAGAGCGAATCCGTCCGGGAACGCCTGCGAAAATACCTGAGCCCGAAAATCTGCCCCGAATGCAACGGCGCGCGGCTTAACCCGGTCAGTCTCGCGGTCAAGGTTGGCGGTTTGGCGATAAACGAACTTAACGCCCTGCCGATAGAGAAAGCCTATGAATTTTTTCAAAATCTGCAACTGGACAAGGAAGCGCGGATCATTGCCGCCGGAGTTATCCGCGAAATAAAATCCCGGCTCGGTTTCCTGAACAATGTCGGTTTGTCCTATCTGACCCTCGACCGCCGGAGCGGTACGCTTTCCGGCGGGGAGGCGCAGCGCATCCGGCTGGCGACTCAGCTTGGATGCGGATTGGTCGGGGTCTTGTATATTCTCGACGAACCCAGTATCGGCCTTCACCAGCGCGACAATGACCGGCTGCTGGATACCCTGATGAGCCTGCGCGACATCGGCAATACCGTTATCGTGGTGGA
>JBAYCO010000268.1:0-6041 GCA_041668685.1 Victivallaceae bacterium
CTAAATTTGGCAAAGTCAGCATCTCGTCAAGATTACGGTAAGTAGTAAGCGTTTCCATGTTAAAGGCAAACTCTATGTCTTCGGCATTATCTTTGGCGATCATAGTGTCTGCCATTTTAATAAATTTGCTCAAGGCAAAAGGCGTTTCCGCCATCGGCGCAATAATTCCACATACCCCGATCTGCAAACCATGATAAATATCGGTTACAGCTTCCACTCCGCCTATTTTCAGAATAATCGGCAGCTCTACGGCCGTAGTGACGTCTTTCAGGCGCATCATCTCGTCCATATTGCTTCCTTCCGCCTCAAATTCAGCTTTTATCTGGAAAACTCCATATTCTTCCTTAAGTTCTTTCAGCAATGCTATCATGTTTTTTTCCAGACGGTTCATACTATTCTCCCTTTTTAAAAAAGTTTATGGATTTTTCCAGTAAGCCTTGTTTTTCAAAAATCAGATCGACAACTTCGCGAATCGCGCCGTTTCCGCCGGATGCCGCCGTCCGGTAATCACAAAAACGGTCAATATATGACGGCGCATCGGCAACCGTAACCGCAAAACCTACTTTTTCAAACAAAACTATATCTTGAATGTCATCCCCCATATACATGCATTCCTGCGCAGGGATTTGATATTCCTGTAATACTCTTTCAAAAGCGGTATTCTTATCGGACTGTCCCTCAATGATAAAACTAGCCTTCAATTCTTCGGCGCGGCGGCGGTTAACGATATTGGTGCGCCCGGAAATGAAACCGACAATAAAACCAAAACTTACGGCATTGAGAACGGCCCGGCCGTCCCGGACATTGAAAAATTTTATTTCTCCATCCTTATAGTACCCGATACGGCCATTAGTCATAACCCCGTCAATATCCAGGATTAACATCTTCAGGTTTTTTATTTTACCGTCAATAACCGGACTGATATTATTCATAAATCATATTCCTTTTAAAATCATCCGGTTCAAGGAACGGATACATGTCTTCAAGCGTAGCTGAAACCATACTGCCGTCCGGCAGTTTCCGGGATGACAGTTTGGGAGAAAAAATATAATCTTTAGATAAATGAACGACACAAACGACTGCATCGTCTTCCGCCAGAACTTCGATTATTTTATTTTCTAATTCGTTATGGGAATAAATTTCTTCCGTCCGTAAACCGTATGCCTTTCCTATTTTAAGCATGTCAGGGAAACTAACTCCGCTTTCTGCTTCACAGCCGATATGTTCTTCACCGAAAAATGCATTCTGGGTCTGTCGTATTGAACTATAACCATGATTGTCCAGAACGAAAATTTTTACGGGCAAATTGTGATGTACTATTGTTTGCAGTTCCTGCAAGTTCATCTGGATGCTTCCATCTCCAGTAATGCAAACCGTTTTTCGTCCATTCCCAATACAAGCGCCAACTGCCGCCGGCAGGCCGTAACCCATTCCGGCGCAACCGGAATTCCAGAATATCCGCTGATTTTCTTTTATCCAGCCGGATTGGAACATGGCAACACAAGCGGTTCCATTCCCGGCAACAGTGGGACATTCCGCTGGGATCAGTTTGGAAACTATAGCCATAAAGTGGTACGGATTGACTAATTCTTTTTGGGCCTGCTGATTTTTCGTGACTACGGGAAATCTTTTTTTTCGTTCTTCGCACCAAGCAAGCCATTCTTTTTTTACGTCAGTGCCGTCAACGGGCCAGGCCGCATTTAGCGCGGCAATAAACTCTCCGACGTCAGCGTTTATGGGGAGATCTGGCCGTAAAGTGGGTTTTTCTAATTCAGCCGGATCTATGTCAATAACTATTTTTTGAGCCCGGCAACCAAAGTTTTCCCAGTTGTAACTGATTTGCCTGATGTTGTTCCTGGAGCCCAAAGAAAGAATAACGTCGGCACTTTGCAAAATGAAATTACCTGTGCGGTTGCCTATCGTACCGATCCTGCCGCAAAACAAAGGATGCGAAGAAGGTAAAAGGTCAAAACCGTTAAACGTTGTCAGAACCGGTATTTCAAGTTTCTCAATTAGTTCCCGGAAAACATTGACCGCGTCGGCGATTCGAATCCCATGTCCGGCAATGATTACTGGTCTTTTTGCTTCCGTCAGCATAGTTGCTGTCCGCTGAATTACCTCTGGGGACGGTTTATAAGAAACAGGCGCCGGCGGGATAAACGGCGGAAGGGATTTTTCATCAATTGGAGTCGCTTGTACATTCATAGGAGCATCCAGCCATACTGGCCCTGGTCGCCCATGTTGTGCAAGGTAAAGGGCTTTTTCGAGCTTTTCGCGAATAGTCATGGGATCGGTTACGCTTTCAGCGTATTTCGTAACCGGGCGCACCAGGTCGACAATATTAATTTCCTGGTCTCCCAATTGCCTCAAATGCAGTTCCGGACAACTCATTATTGTGGTTTCAAACTTGACTTGCCCGGACAGATATAACACCGGTACGGAATCCAGCCATTGCCCGATTACCCCGGTAATGGCATTTGTCCCGCCAGGGCCGGAAGTAACGTTTACGACTGACAATTTACCGGTTGCCCTTGAGTAGCCTTCAGCGGCAATTGCCGAAGCTTGTTCATGGTGGTTACATATATATTTGATTCTTTTTTCATTCCGCAAAGCGTCGTTCAGGTGCATTGCCCCGCCGCCGGTAACTAGAAATACGTGTTTTATTCCATAATCCGCCAAGTATTTAAAAATATAATCAGCTACTCTCATTTTTACTTTCCGTGACTGTTAATTGTTCTTTTAATTGATTCGCTCAAGGATATTCTACATTTTAATCCTAATTCTTTCAGGGCTTTTTTCGTAGATGGAACATACCTTGAAGATAAAACGCCGTCTACTTTTTCTTTTGCTATATTTATTCCGGCTTTTTTAGACTGGGAAAATTTCAGAACCTGTTCTGCAAGTTCAACTATTGAAATCGGCTCATCTGAACCGACATTATAGGGTTCATTTGATCTGCCGTTCAATAAAAAAGTCAACAGCCATTCAACAAGGTCGTCGGCATACATATATGACCGGTACGGGGTTCCATCCCCCAGGATACTTATATCTTCACCGTTTAGAATATTATTAATAAAATTACCTATCGCGAAGTGTTTGTCAAGCGGCAGAAAAGGACCGACAAAAGCAAAACATCTGGCGATGACCGTATCAGTCTGACTCGCCAGACAAATATTTTCGGCATCAAACTTCCCTTGCCCATAGACGTTAACCGGGGCGCATGGCCGGCTTTCCGGTATATTCGGCAGTTCCGGAGGCTGAATTCCGTAAACTGCGCCTGAACTTACATACAATAACCGGGATACATTTTTTTGAGCGCACATTTCTAAAAAATATTTTGTACCTTCAACAATAACAGAGTACATTTCATCAGGTTTTTCTTCGGCAAGTCCGCTATGGGTTTCAGTAGCTGCCTGAATTGCATAATCAAAATCGGGAAGAGAAGAATAATTAAAATTACGAATATCGCCCTGCACAAAGTTCAGACCCGGCAACTTGATCAATTCCGGATTTTTTTTACAAAAATTATCCGGATTCCTGCTCAAAATATACAAGTGTCCATTCCAGACGGCGCGGTTCAGATAATCCAGTATACTTTTCCCAAAAAAACCTGTTCCTCCGGATAAAAAAATCTTTTTATTCCGCAGTTGTTCAAGATTCAAAATAGATTCATGATTATGCATTTTACACAGTATTATTTTTAAGGAATTCTTTTATGCTTTCAATAATATAGTTTAACTTGGCCTCCGTCATGCCGGGATACAGACCGAGCCAGAAACTGTCGTTCATGATTTTGTCGGTGTTTTTAAGATTGCCGCTGACGCGGTAATCGATATTTTCCTTCAGTGTATCAAAACACGGATGCCGAGTCAAGTTGCCGGCGAAAAGATTTCTGGTCTGTATTTGTCTTTTTTCCAGAAATTCAACCAATTCGTTGCGTTTAAAAGTAACTTCATTTCGCAATGTTATCAAGAAACCGAACCAGGAAGGTTCCGAATTCGTTGCCGCTTCCGGTAGAATCAGATAGTCGTTTAAGTCCCGCAGTCCGCTATACAGGATGTTAAAATTTCCCCTGCGTCTTTCAACGAAACCGGGAAACTTTTCAAGCTGGGCGCAGCCTATTGCCGCCTGCATATCCGAAACTTTCAGATTGTAGCCGAAATGGCTATAGACGTATTTATGATCGTAGCCGTAGGGCAGGGTGCCGAACTGTCCGCTGAAACGGCAGCCGCAGGTATTGTCCATACCGCTTTCGCACCAGCAGTCGCGTCCCCAGTCCCGGAGGGAAAGCATTATTTTCTTAAGGAGCGGATTATTGGTGTAAACCGCGCCGCCTTCTCCCAGCGTCATATGGTGAGGCGGGTAGAAACTTGACGTTCCGATGTCGCCGAACGTTCCGGTCAGTTTGCCGTCGTATTTCGAACCTAAGGCGTCACAGTTGTCTTCAATCAGCCATAAATTATGTTTAACGCAAAACTCTTTAACAGCTTTCAGGTCAAACGGATTGCCTAAAGTGTGAGCGAGCATTACCGCTTTGCTTTTGGAAGATACGGCATTTTTCAACAATCCGGCGTCGATATTGCCGGTCTTTAATTCAACATCGACAAACACCGGAACCGCCCCGTATTGGATAATCGGAGCAACAGTAGTCGGGAAACCGGCCGCAACCGTTATTACTTCATCGCCGCGTTTTATACTGCGTTCTTTCAGTAAAGGCGATGTAAGCGCCATGAACGCCAGCAGATTGGCGGAAGATCCTGAATTTACCAGCAGGCAAAAACGAAGCCCCAGATATTCAGCCAGCTTTTTTTCGAATTCTCTTGAGTAGCGCCCGTAAGTCAGCCAGAATTCCAGCGAGGAATCCACCAGGTTGAGCATTTCTTTTTCATCAAACACCCGTCCCGCATAATTTACGCGAGTTTTTCCGGGAATAAACTCCGGGGACAAATCCTGGTGCACCAGTTTATAATACTCTTTTACCCGGCTGAATATCTCTTCTTTAAGTTCTTCCGTTTTTTTTATTTTGTCCATTCCAAACCTTTCTTTACCGCATCGCTGATATAGTTGTCCAAGTCTCTGTCTGAATTGATAACGCCGTTTTCAAGATAATTCCTGTACCAGCCAACCGTATATTTAAAAGTTTCAGCGCAATTCCATATTCCATGCCAGTTCAACAGAGATGAGGCTTTGGAACAATTGAGCTTAAGCAGCCCGGCCTCGTGGGGATGTTCTTTGTTACAGTATTCGTAGTTTATCGCCGGCCAGTATTTTTTTATTAAACCGGTAACTTCACGGACGCTTACCGCCGCATCGTCGACCGGACCGAAATTCCAGCCGCCGCTGAATTCCTTTTCGCCTTCCAGTAATTTCTGTCCTAATGAAAGGTATCCGGACAGCGGTTCCAGAACGTGCTGCCATGGACGGGTTGAATCGGGATTGCGCAATTTTACTGGGATTCCTGCTGCCGCCGACCGCATTATATCGGGGATCAGGCGGTCATCCGCCCAGTCGCCGCCGCCGACCACGTTTCCGGCCCGGCAGCTGCACAACAGCGTTTCATGTTTTTTGCCGAAGTCTGCGGGATTGAAGAAAGACCGCAAATATGCGGAACAGACCAGTTCGGCGCATCCTTTGGATGCGCTGTAAGGATCGTAGCCACCCATCCGGTCAGCTTCGCAATAACCTTGTTCGCATTCACGGTTTTCATAACATTTATCGCTGGTAATTACTGCTATGGCCCGCACCGAATCACAGTCGCGGCACGCTTCAAGGACATTCACCGTTCCCTGGACATTTACCTCGAAGGTTTCGCGCGGAGACAGGTATGACTCGCGCACTAGCGGCTGGGCCGCGAGATGAAAAACTATTTCCGGCCGGAAAGCCGTAATACATGAGGTTAAAGCATCATAATTACGCAGATCGTTGAGACTTGACAGGATATCGGGGGAAATCAGGCTGAAATGATTGGGGTTGGTCGCGGGCGGCAAGGCGTAACCGGCAATCTCGGCGCCGAGTTTTTGCAGCCACAAAACCAGCCATGA
>JBAYCO010000269.1:0-6036 GCA_041668685.1 Victivallaceae bacterium
AAAGAACACGCCAAGCGTTTCTTTAAATTTCTTGAGGGCGGCTGTCTTGAAATCACCGCATCCTACCCGGCGGGAATACTCGGAACCACTGCCGAAAACCTGAAGGCGGCTGCGGCCGGTGAAAATGAGGAATGGAGCGAGCTCTACCCGGCTTTTGCCGACGTGGCGGAAAAAGAAGGTTTTCCGGTGATCGCGGCGGCTTACAGGAACATCTCCGTAGCTGAAAAGCATCATGAAGCGCGTTATCTGACGTTGCTCAAAAAACTCGAAGACGGAACTATATTCGAAAAAGACAAGGAGGTGGAATGGGTATGCCGGAATTGCGGTTATGTGCACAAGGGTGCCGCCGCGCCGACAGCCTGTCCGGCCTGCCTCCATCCGCAGGCGCATTTTGAGGAAATGAAGGATGTTTTACAATAAAACATCATAACCCAAAAAGAAGGAGAAATTATCATGGCAAAGAAAATGGAAGTCTACAAGTGCGGCAATGGGATGGTTATTGAAGTCCTTAATGACGTATGTTGTTGTCAAGACCTGACTTGCTGCGGCGAAACCATGAAGCCGCAAAAGGCTAACACGGTGGATGCCGCGAAAGAAAAACACGTCCCGGTGCTTGAAGCGCGGGAATCCGGCGTCCTGGTCAAAGTCGGTTCAGCGCCGCATCCGATGACCGAAGAACATTCGATCCAGTGGGTCGAAGTGATCAACGGCGATTATGTTAACCGCAAGTACCTGCATCCGGGAGACGCTCCGGAAGCCCCCTTTTATGTCGGGAAACAGTCCGGCCTGATTGTCAGGGCTTACTGTAATCTTCACGGGCTTTGGGAACACAGAATATAAAGGAAAAACAAAATGTGTACGCTGGTAACTAAGGAAGCTCCGGATTTTACCGCTAAAGCGGTAATGCCGGATAATACGATCAAGGAGGACTTCAAACTGTCTTCATTACGCGGCAAGCATGTCGTCCTTTTCTTTTATCCGATGGACTTTACTTTTGTATGTCCTACTGAGATAATCGCTTTTGACAGGAAGCTCGACGAATTCAAAAAGCGCGGAACGGAAGTTGTCGGGGTTTCAACCGACTCTCAGTTCAGCCATTTTGCCTGGAAGAATACTGCTCCGGAAAATGGCGGCATCGGCAATGTCCAATTCCCGCTGGTCGCTGACCTGTCGAAGAATATTTCCCGTGATTACGGGGTGTTGTTCGGAGGAGAAGTTGCTTTGCGCGGCTTGTTCCTCATTGACAAAGAAGGCATTGTCCGCCATTGTGTTATTAACGACCTGCCTTTGGGCAGAAGCGTTGATGAAGCCATAAGGATAGTCGATGCCCTGCAATTCTTTGAGAAAAACGGTGAAGTCTGCCCGGCCAACTGGCACAAAGGAGCCGACGGCATGCGTCCGAACGCCGACGGCGTAGCAAGTTACCTGGCAAAACATTAACGATAAACAAGAGGGAAACATTATGAAAAAGTATGAATGTAATGTCTGCGGGTACATTTATGACCCGGAAATCGGCGATCCCGACAACGGTATTGAACCGGGAACCGCTTTCGAAGACTTGCCCGATGACTGGGTATGTCCTGAGTGTGGAGTAGGAAAAGAGGAGTTTTCCGCCGTATAGAATAAAAGACCTGCACCTGCCGGCGAACGTCCATTCGGGCGTTCACCGGGTTTTTGAGGAGAACTTATTATGAAAGCTGGAATAATAGGAGCTGGTTTTGCGGGAGTGACTGCCGCAAAGCTTATAGCTGAACGGGGTGTTGACGTCACCTTGTTTTCGGCGGAAAAGGTTCCGCCCTATTATCGGCCGCGGCTGCCGGAACTGGCTTTGGGATATGATGCTCCTCCCGATATTTTCATGCATGGGCTTGAATGGTATGCGGATAACGGTATTGATCTCAGGCTTGACTCGGAAGTAAAAGCTTTTACGCCTGATTTTGAAGTAACCTTGAAGGACGGGAAACGGGAGAAATTTGATGTTCTGATCATTGCCGCCGGCGGCGGCCCGCGTGTGCCGGCTTTTTGCCGGGACTGTAAACTGCCGGGGGTTTTTCAATTGTGGAACTATTCCGATGCCGTGAATATCAGGGAGCACCTGGGGGCGGGGAAGCGTTTAGTGATTGTCGGCGGCGGGATTATCGGACTGGAATCGGCTTTACGTGCAAGGGATGGTAATTTGGAAGTGACGATTATCGAGAAAGCGAAATTTTTGATGCCGCAGAATTTTGGTGAAAATGCTTCCAAACTTATTGAAGCGCAGTTGCGGGAACGGAATATCAATTTGCTTCTTGATGACAGCGTCAGTTGTTTTACAGAACGAGAGAAAACCGGTATTTTCGTCGATACGGAAAATAAAAACGGTATTTTATGTGATTTTGTGATCGTATCCGTTGGTGTCGAGTTCGATACTTCCATGGCGACGGCGGCGGGTTTGAAAACCGACCGGCGGATTTGTGTGGATAAATATTTGCGGACTTCCGCTTCCGGCATATTTGCGGCCGGGGATATCGCCGGGTTGGGTGTTTGGGATTCCTGTTCGGCCAAAACCGCTCTGGCTCAGGGGAAGACTGCCGGATATAACGCCCTTGCGTTTCTTAACGGCGGAAAAATGGAGATTTATGAAGCGGAACCAGTACCGGTGAATTTGAAGTATAAAGATTTCCAACTTTATTCGATTGGGGAAATACCCGGCTTGGGCAAGGCGGAAAAGATACTTGATTCCGACGGAATAAACACATATCGCGGCTGCGTTTATAAAGATAAGGTTTTAACGGGAGTGGAAATGGTTGGGACTAATAAAGATTTCATCATATACCAGAAGGAACTTTTAGAAAACCATAAAAGGCAATAATGAATAAGTTGGATATAATTGTTTTAGGAGCATCCGGCAATCTGGCCGGGCTGAAAATATTTCCGGCCCTGTTTGCCCTGTTTTCGCAGGGCTTGCTGCCGGATGAGGTGCGTTTTTTCGGTTTTGCCCGCAGCGAACTGACGCAGGACGAATTCAGGGAACGGATAGTGCGCAACCTTACCTGCCGCTACACTCCGGAACATTCCTGCGCCGATTTTGTTGAAAAATTCCTTGCGCGCTGCAAGTATTACAACGGCGACTATGATTCGCCGGAAGCTTTCCGCGCGCTTGCGTCTGAGTTGAATGTTGATGCTGACCGGGTATTTTATCTGGCTTTGCCGCCGGCGGTTTTTCCTGAAGTCACTGGGAGTATCGGGAGCTCCGGTATGCTGAAAAACAATGGTAAGGCATGGATAAGGGTAGTGGTTGAAAAACCGTTCGGCCGGGACCGGGAATCTTCCGACGCGCTTAACCGGGAACTGCTGAAAGAATTTTCGGAAAAACAGATATACCGGATTGACCATTATCTGGGAAAAGAGATGGTGCAGAACATCATGGTGTTGCGTTTCGCCAACCAGATATTCAAACCGCTGTGGAACTCGCGGTACATCCGGTGCGTCAAAATAGACTGGCAGGAAAATATCGGCATCGAGGGCCGCGGGGGGTATTTCGACAGTTACGGCATAATCAGGGACGTAGTTCAAAACCATCTGCTCCAGTTGGTGACGCTCATTGCGATGGATGAGCCGGAATCCCTGAAGGCTGACGCTGTTCGCGATTGCAAACTCAAAGTCCTGCGCGATATTGACACTGTCCGGATCGATGATCTCATACTGGGACAGTATTCCGGGTATACCGGGGAACCGCAGGTGGCTCCGGATTCGATAACGCCGACTTTCGTCAATCTCCGCTTAAGGATTGATAATGACAAATGGCGGAACATTCCTTTCAATATTCGGGCCGGGAAGGGGCTTAGTTGCCGGAAAAGCGAGATACGCATCGTTTTTCGCACTCCCGAAAGCAATATTTTCTGTAACGTTGCCGAATGTCCGCCCGCTAACGAATTGATCATCCGCATTCAGCCGGATGAAGGGATTCATTTCAATATAGTCAGCAAAGTTCCCGGTCTGAAAATGCGTTTTCAGCCGAAGGAGCTGGATCTGAGTTATAAATCAGCTTTTGCCGACACGGTTATTCCGGAAGCTTACGAGAGTTTACTTCTGGATGTCATTAATGGCGAGAAAGCGTTGTTCATTCGCAGCGACGAACTGGAAGCGGCCTGGGATGTTTTTACTCCGCTGCTGCACTATATCGATGAAAATAAAATAAGACCGAAAACTTATGAATTCAGGACGGACGGCCCGGACGAAGCGTATAGAAAGGAATGCGTATGGTAAAGCAGGTAGAGTATTTTCCTTCTGCTGAAGAAATGTATGATGAGGCGGCAAAACTGATTTGCAAAGCGGCTTCGGAAGCCTTAATTTGTTCTAATGGTTTTTCGTTGGCTTTGTCCGGGGGAGAAACTCCGCTGCCGCTTTACCGGCGGTTGCCGGAACTTGCTTTGCCGTGGGAGAATACGGATATTTTCTGGGGCGACGAACGCTGTGTGGATAAATCGGACGAACGAAGCAATTACGCCGGTGCGGCCGGTGCTTTTTTAAATAGCGTTACGTTGACGGCGAAAAATATCCATCGCATAAAAACGGAACTGTCTCCGGAAGCGGCGGCAGCGAATTATGCCGAAGAATTAACCGGATTTAAGAAACGGAAGCGACGGGAAAAACTCTTTGATCTGGTGTTGCTCGGCATGGGCGAAGACGGTCATACGGCTTCGCTTTTTCCGGGTTCGGAAGCGTTGAGTGAGCATGAAAAACTGGTTGTCGCGGCGCCCCCGCCGGAAAAAGTAAAGCCTGCGATTGCAAGGGTGACGCTGACTTTTCCGGCGCTTGCGGATTCCAAAATGGTTTTATTTATGATAAAAGGCAAAAAGAAAAGAGCCCTGCTGGAAAGTAAAAACGATTTTCCGGCAAAAATGGTTGAATCTGAAAAGGTAATATGGTTTGTAGCCTGAAGTAATCGCAGGTGCGGTCCGCACCGCGACCGGGCAACGTAAAATATGCTGTAAAGTCTAAAGGTCGCGGAGCAAGGCTGCGCCTGCGACTATGAAATAATCAAAAAAGGAAAACTGTCTGAAGTAGTCGCAGGTGCGGCCCGCACCGCGACCGAGCAGCGTTGAATGTGCTGTAAAGTCTAAAGGTCGCGGAGCAAGGCTGCTCCTGCTATGAAATATTTTATGAAGCGTGATAACGAGACAATACGTTTTTATCGCAAACGGCTTCCTCACTGGGAAGTGCGGGACGGATTGTATTTTGTTACTTTGCGGCAGGCCGATTCTTTACCCGTAAAGAAAGCGGAAGAAATACGATGCCTAATCAAAGAACTAGATGCAAAGCCGGAAGATGAAAGAGATAAAGTTCGAAGATTAATTTTTAGACGTATGGAGGCGATCCTTGATTGTGGCTATAATGGGCGTTTGACGTTAGAACCTTATGTCGATATAATTATAAAAACAATCCTGCATCGTCATGAACAGAATATTTGGCGGATGGTAGAATTTGTAATAATGCCGAATCATTTACATTTATTTTTTGAAAATAATGGACGTGATTTGGAGAAAGTGCTCAAAGATTTTAAGATCTGGACAATAAAGGAATTCAGGAAACAGACAGCGGATAAATGTGATATATTATCCTGGCAGACGGAAAGTTTTGATCATTGGTCGCGGACCGTGGAAGAAGATGAGAAAATAATAAAATATATCCGCAATAATCCGGTAAAGGCTAAGTTAGCAAATAATTACCAAGATTGGAAATATGGAGGTTGGAATTGTCTAAAGTAGTCGCGGGTGCGGCCCGCACCGCGACCGGGCAGCGTAAAAAATGCTGTAAAGTCTAAAGGTCGCGGAGCAAGGCTGCTCCTGCGACTACTAAATAATCAAAAAAGGAAAACTGTCTGAAGTAGTCGCGGGTGCGGCCCGCACCGCGACCGGGCAGCGTTGAATATGCCGTAAAGTCTAAAGGTCGCGGAGCAAGGCTGCTCCTGCGACTACTAAATAATCAAAAAAGGAAAACTGTCTGAAGTAGTCGCGGGTGCGGCCCGCACCGCGACCGGGCAGCGTTGAATAT